>NZ_JBLYNS010000050.1:0-33409 GCF_049310205.1 Endozoicomonas sp. ALC013
GCCGTAGCTATGTGACCGGAGTTGCAACGCCGCAGAGTGACTGACAACTTAGTCAGAAATATACGATTTCATTTGGTTAACTACTTAAGACTGTCCTGCACGGCAACTGCTCCTGCGTTGCTTTAGCTCCTGCATCCATGCAGTCGCGGGTTGCGTTGATATCCATACCGTTTGTACTGAAGCGGAGTCAAAGTGCGGTACCCGCACCCTTCGACTCCGCTCCAGGATGAGCGGGGTATACGGATATTAACGCTTTTCTGCACCAGGAGCTATGTGCTGCTCCTCATCGGCCAGGTAACCCGGCTTGACGTGCTCAACCTGTCGGTCCGGAAGCGGCTTAAAGCACGGGCATTCATCTTTGCAGATACAACAGAATGCAGAAGCGATAGTGGCAGCAGCGCAAACAGGTAGGCCGGTAGCGATAACTACAGCAGGTTTGCAGCTGGAAAGAGCACCACCAATAACAGAGGCTAAAGCGGTACTCCCCGCGATAAGGCCTACAGTCGTGGCAGCATCTTTTTTAACCCTGGCGTTACAATTAAGGGTATAGCCTGATATTCGACATCCCTCTGGTTGTGGCTGTGTAGTCACGGGCGGAAGAGGCTTAAATTGATTCATACCATTCATATTCAATTCATTCTTATAAATTAAGATTGTTCGTTTCTGACACAACAAAGCACCAGTGCAGCTAAACGTTGATACCCATACCGTTCGTGCTGAGCTTGTCGAAGTACGGTGGCACCATTCTTCGACAAGCTCAGGAGGAACGGGTATTAACGCTTTTCTGTACCATATTCTTGATTCTTGGTTCTTGGTTCTTGGTTCTTGGTTCTTGGTTCTTGGTTCTTGGTTCTTGGTTCTTGGTTCTTGGTTCTTGGTTCTTGTTTTCAGAAATGCTTAAAATACTCAGTGTTTGTGAGTGTTTTATTAGAGTAAGTTATTTAAAAAAAGTTCCTTCAGAATTATCACCATTTGGCCACAGCAGACATGGCAGTTAACTCCCCCTCCTGCGCTACGCAATGTCACTAGTGCTAAAGTACCAGTAACAGCTCCTCACCGACACTGTAAATCGGACCTGACAACGCCCACATTGAAATGACTGTATTATTGCGACCCAAAGACCTGCACAGACCAAGCCTAGTACATGGTTTCAATGAGTTTGACGTGTACTATCTCCGTTCACCCTGAGCGGAGTCGAAGGGTGCTTGGCACGATCTATCAGAGTCCGGAGTTTCCGCCTTTAGGCCCTATGGGTCCTTCGACAAGCTTCAGGACGAACGGAGTGCGGAGGCACGACAACCCGTCAAACTCATTGAAACCATGTACCAGGCTTGTTGCGTCCGTTGCTTTTTATGTCAACTGACCACATCAGCCAGGAGCTCCTGAACCGGCTTGAAGGAACGACGATGGACGGGAGCAGGCCCCAACTTTCTTAACGCTTCAAGGTGGACTTTAGTAGGATAACCTTTATGCCCTGCGATGCCATAACCCGGCCACTCCCTGTCCATAATCAACATTTCCCGGTCGCGGGTCACCTTGGCGATAATGGAAGCGGCAGCAATCTCAGGAATACGACTATCGCCTTTTACAATGGCTTCAGCACGACAGGAAAGCGCTGGACAACGGTTACCATCGATATAAGCCAGTTCGGGCCTGACCGATAATCCCTCAACGGCACGCTGCATTGCCAGCATGGTGGCATGGAGAATATTCAGTTCATCAATTTCTGCTACTTCAGCCCTGCCCAGTGACCAGGCCAGGGCGTTATGACAAATAACGTCAAAAAGCGCCTCTCGCTTTTTCTCCGACAGTTTTTTGGAATCATTCAAACCTTCAATCGGGCGAGCAGGATCCAGGATGACAGCAGCGGCAATCACCGGGCCACACAGTGGACCTCTGCCCACTTCATCAACACCGGCAACAATAATTCCTGTGTCACTGGCGTCACACCAGTCAAATTGATTTTGCTTCATTGATTCTCTACCCGCTGCCTGGTCTGCTGAATAACTGACATCACCGCTTCATAGGCCAGCCTGCTGGCATCCTGCTTCAGTTGGTGGTGAATCTCCTTAAAAGACTGTTTCAGAGTATCTCTGTACGCCTGATCTTCAATGGCCTTCTTGATCAAAACCCTGAGATTTTCAGGAGTAGCATCGTCCTGTAACACTTCAGGTACCAGCTCTTTGTCGGCCAGAAGATTGGGCAGTGCGACATATTTGACCTTCACCATCCGGCTGATAATGGCAAAACTGAGCGGTGCCATTTTATAACTGACAACCAGTGGCTTTTTATGCAGTGCAGCTTCAAGAACAGCGGTTCCCGAAGCGATCAGAATCGCATCCGAGGCGGCCATAACCGATTGTGCCTGGCCATCATAGACCGTTACGTCCAGATCCGGAAACTCACTGACAATGGGTAGAAGTTGCTTTTTTCGTCGCTCATTGGCACAGGGAATTAAAAAGCGAGCATCCGGGAAGTCTTTCCTGAGCAGGCGGGCGGTCTCAAGAAATAGTTGACCAAGTTTGGCTATCTCTGGTTTGCGGCTGCCTGGCAATAGCCCGATTACCGGCCCACCACCATGACTGACACCCAGGGTATGTCTGGCTGCGTCTTGATCCGGATTCATGGAAATCTGGTCAGCCAGGGGGTGGCCAACAAAGGTCACAGGTACACCATGATCCCTGTAATAGTCCGCTTCAAACGGGAGCAGTGCCAGCATATGGTCTACGGAGTGCCGGATTTTTTTCAGACGACCTTCACGCCATGCCCATACCTGGGGGCTGACATAATGCACGGTTGGAATACCGGCCGCTTTCAGCCTGCGTTCAAGCACCAGATTAAAATCAGGGGCATCAATACCAATAAACACATCAGGCTGATCGGCAATCAGTCGTTCCCGCAACTGTTTGCGAATACCCAGCAGTTCTCGCAAACGCCCGAGAACCTCAACCAGCCCCATCACCGATAACCGCTCCATGGGGAACACGCTGTCAAAACCCTCTGACTGCATCAGGGGACCGCCAATACCATAGCAGTAAGCATCCGGATAATGTCGTTTGATTTCACGGATCAGCCCGGCCCCGAGAATATCCCCTGAGGCTTCTCCTGCAACCAATGCAACACGTAATGATAATCCCGGGGAAGAAACTGCCGACTGCATCACCGGGTAATACCACGGCTTGATGATTTCAGAGAGTCAATCAGCAGTTGAATTTCCGGTAACGGCTCCATACTCTCGAGACGATCAATCGCTTCAGCCGTTCTCAACCCCTGACGGTAAATGATCTTGTAGCATTGTCGCAGTGTGCTGATCAGTTCAGGCGTATAGCCCCGGCGACGCATGCCTTCAAAGTTCATACCATGGGCTTCAGCCGGATTACCACTGGACATGACAAATGCCGGCACATCTTTAAACAGTGCCGTATGGGCAGCACTCATACTGAAGGCACCAATCTTGCAGAACTGATGCACCGTCGTGTAACCGCCCAGGATGGCGTTATCACCAACCATCACATGACCGGCAAGTGCCACATTGTTGGCAATAATACAGTTGTCACCTATAACACAGTCATGGGCCACATGCACATAGGCCATCAGCAAATTGTTATTGCCAATAGCAGTCAGCCATTGATCCTGAATGGTGCCACGATGGATGGTACAACCTTCACGGATAGTATTGTTATCGCCAATCACCAGGCGAGTGGGCTCACCAGCGTATTTTTTATCCTGACACTCTTCACCAACACTGGAAAACTGAAAAATACGGTTATTTTTCCCGATCACCGTCGGGCCCTTGATCACTACATGAGAGTGAATACGGCTACCCATACCCACTTCAACTCCCGGCCCAATATAAGTCCACGGCCCAACTTCAACATCTTCACCAATACGGGCACCCGGTTCGACAATAGCCGACGGATGAACTTTGGCGGTTGGATGAATATCGGCTTGCAACGGGCTAATGGCTTCAACCGCCCCGGCAGCTTCAGAATCAGTAACGGAGAGTGTGTCGCTCAAGATTTTATTTCCTTTCTTGCACACGTAACTTCAGCAGAGCAGACAATATTACCATCAACCACCGCCTCACAGGCAAATTTCCAGATATCCCGTTTCCGTGCCAACAGTGTTGCCCGGAGAATCAGCTGATCACCGGGAACCACCGGTTTGCGAAAACGCACCTTATCCGCTCCGGCAAAAAAGTAGATTGTGTCGCTATCCATCTTGCGAATGTGATAACCAAGGATACCTGCTGACTGAGCCATCGCTTCAATAATCAACACCCCCGGCATCACCGGATGCCGTGGGAAATGACCATTAAAATGCGGCTCATTACTGGATACATTTTTAAGACATTCGATGGTGCCATTTTCTGTATCCACATGAAGAACCCGATCCACCAGCAGAAAAGGATATCGGTGGGGCAGGATCTCCTTAATTACCTCAATTCGTCTCATTCACCTTAAACTCTATAACAGAAAAAGGCTGGACAACCAGCCTTTCCTTTACCGTAAAAATTCTTACCCCAGGAGGCTGACCGAGAATAGCGCCCGTCTAGGCGACCCCGTAGCGAGGATGGCAGAAAATTGAGGATAAAAATTCGGTTTTGTGAGGTGAATAGCGGGGCTATTTGCCGAACAAAAGCGGATTTTTAGACCAATTTTCTGCCACCGCACGACTGCATGGATGCAGGAGCTAGAGCAACGCAGGAGCAGTTGCCGGTAGGGCAGTCTATTCTCGGTCAGCCTCCTGGGTTTCAGTGTACTTATATCAGTCGCACTGCTTCTCCAGCTGTTTAACCCGCCTGGCCAGATCGTCCAGTTGCCGGAAACGAACCACGTTTTTCCGCCACTCACGACTCTCCATAAAACCAGTACCGGAAGAGTAGGAACCAGCCCTGGTAATTGAGCGCGTAATCATGGCCATGCCACTGATAAACGTCCCATCAGCAATGGTCAGATGACCGGCAAAACCGGCGGCTCCGGCAATAGTACAGTTTTTACCAATCTTTGTACTTCCGGAAATACCGACACCAGCGGCAATAGCCGTGTTCTCGCCGATTACCACATTGTGAGCAATCTGAATCAGGTTATCGAGACGGACACCACTGTGTATTTCCGTATTACCCAGGGCACCACGGTCAATACAGGTGTTGTTGCCAATTTCAACATCACTGCCGATCACCACACCACCGATCTGGGCGATTTTGTACCAGCGGCCATCCGCGTGCGCATTACCAAAACCATCACCACCAATCACCGCTCCGGAGTGAATGATGGTCCGATCACCGATGATGACACCATGGCAGACCGTAACATTGCGATGGAGGTGAACATCGGCACCAAGCACGGAGTCGTGCCCCACCACGGTACCGGCATCTATGCGAACACCGGCGGCAATCTGAACGCCTGCCTCAATCACAACATTGGCACCAATGGCAGCGGTCGCATCCACAACAGCGGTCTCATCAACCACGGCACTGGGGTGGATTCCTGCATTGCCACCACGGTCAGTATCGAACAGGGAGGAGAGCCGGGCATAACCCAGGTATGGGTTATCAAGAACCAGGGCATTGCCGGCAAAGCCACTGGCGGAATCCGGGCAGAGAATAACCGCACCGGCCTGAGTGGTTTCCAGATATCGGGCGTAGGCCGGATTGGCCAGAAAGCTTAACTCATGCCCCCCGGCATCCTGAAGGGTATTCAGACCTGAGACCTGCTTATCCCCATCTCCCTGCAGCCGGGCACCACACTGTTCTGCCAGTTGGGACAAAGTATAAACATCAGTCATGATTCATTACTTCATCTGGTTGAGGCTTTCAATGACCTTGCGAGTGATATCAATACTCGGACTGCCATAGATGGCCATCTGACGATCAATGACCAGGTCCAGCTTTAACTCACTAATAACTTTATCGATGGCAGTCTGCAGTTTTGGCCGCAGCTTTTCACGCTCAGCATTATCCGCTTCTGCTTTGTCAGTCTGATACTGGCGTCCTTTCAGCTGCCAGTCTTCATACTTGCGCTGCAACTCCAGCTGACGAACTTTCAATTGCTCGGCGCTCAAAGTCGGTCCATCTTTTTGCAGCTTTTCCTGCATATTACGAACGTCACTCTCCAGCTTCTGCAGAGCAATCAACTGAGGCTTGAACTTGGCTTCAGACTTTTTGGCGTATTGTTTGCCCACATCGGATTCACTTAACACCATCACCGTATCAAGCACACCCACTTTACTGCCAGTAGTGGCTGCATTGGCCAGGGGGGCCAACATAATCAGGGCCAGGAATGCCAGTCTGATGGATTTCAAAATAAATCTCCTGAAAACGGTAAAAAAAGGCATTATAAAGAAAAGGTGCCTGATAGCACCTTTTAATTACGTAAAATTCCCTCCTAAAAGAGGGATTTGCTTAGGAGCCTGTCGGACTTAAGACTGTCCTACTGCGGTTGCGAAAAATTGGTCTAAAAATTCCTGCTTCTTCGTCAAATAGCCCCGCTATTCTCCTCAGAAGCAGAAATTTTTATCCTCAATTTCTCGCAATCCTCGCTACGGACGCTTAAGCCCGACAGGCTCCTTAGAATGGAGTCCCCAGAGAGAACTGGAAGGTCTGGGTTTCATCCCTGCCTTTGGCATTCAGAGCCTTAGCCAGACTGAAAGTCAGCGGGCCAAGGGGGGTAATCCAGGTCAGGCCCACACCAGCACTGTAACGCAGCTCACCCAGGCCCGGCTTGTAGCAATCGACCACCTGTGAGCTGCAGCTCGTATCAAACACATTACCGTAGTCAAAGAACACGCTGGTCCTTAATGAACGCTGATCCTTGACAAAGGGTAAAGGGAATAGCACTTCAACCGTACCCTCAAGCAGCACATCACCACCCATGCTGTTGAAGTCATCGCCGTTATCCCGTTGCGCAGCCTTGGGTCCAAGGGAGTTATCATTGTAACCCCTTACAGAACCAAAACCACCGGCATAGAAGTTCTCAAAGAACGGCATTTCAGAAGTACTGCCATAGGCACCGCCATAACCCAGGCGAGTGGCAAAACGCGCCGTCAGACTGCGGGTAATGGGCTGAAAGTACTGACCTCGATACACCAGCTTATAAAATGTGGTGGATGAGCCCGGAATCGCGGCAGACAGCGATAAGCTCTGGGAATAACCGGCCGTTGGCAGTAGCCCACGGTTCAACTCTGACTGCGACCAGCCCAGCGACGTCTTGATATTGGTAAACTTGCGCCCTTCTGTATCAAGATAATTCAGAATAACCCTGGGAGTACCGGAACCGGTGGTTATTTCCGTACCATCAACCCCAAGACTGAAATTAATGGACTCTGTTTCAGACAATGGATACCCGAAACGAACGTTACCACCAAAGGTGTCAGCCGCATAACTGGAGATGTCCGAATCACTGTAATCGTAGGTTCGATAGTAAATATCATAACCACGGGATACACCGTCAATGGTGTAATAGGGATCCATAAAACTGAAATTATAGAGCTGGCTGACATCACTTTTGTTCAGACCAACGGTGACCTTGTTGCCGGTTCCCAGAAAGTTATTCTGGCTGACAGAACCACCGAGTAACAGACCATCAGACTGGGAGAAACCGATACTGGCCGTAACACTGCCGGAAGGCTGCTCTTCTACGGTGTAATTAACATCAATCTGATCGCTGGTTCCCGGCACCGGCGGCGTTTCAACATTGACCTCCTTGAAATACCCCAGACGCTCTAGCCGCACCTTAGACTGCTCAATCTTCTGGGTATTGGCAGAAGCCCCCTCCATCTGGCGCATTTCCCGACGCAGTACCTCATCATCGGTCTTGGTATTCCCGGAGAAATTAATCCGTCGGACATAGGCTCTGCGGCCCGGATCAACAAAGAAGGTCAACTCAACGGTTTTGTTGCCATGGTCCGGTTTGGGAATTCCGGTCACATTGGCAAAGGTATACCCTTCGTTGCCAAGGCGACGGCTCAGAATCTCTTCCGTGGTAGTAATCAGTCTGCGGGAGAACACCTGCTCCGGCTGGGCCAGCAGCAGCTTTCTTGCCTCGTCTTCAGGAATCACCAGATCACCGGCCAGCTTAACGTCACTGACTGTGTACTTATCGCCCTCAGCCACGTTGACCGTGATATACACACTCTGCTTGTCAGGGCTGATAGAAACCTGGGTGGAGGTAATATTGAAGTTGATATAACCCCGGTCCAGGTACCATGACCGCAAACGCTCCAGGTCACCGGACAGTTTCTCCCGGGAGTATTTATCCGCAGAACTGAAGAATTGATACCACTCGGTTTTCTGCAGCTCAAACAGGTCAATCAGTTCATCCCTGGGGAAGGCCGTATTACCCACAACATTAACATGCTGTATGGTCGCCACCTTGCCTTCCTTGACATTGATGCGCAACTTCACCCGGTTACGGGGCTGCGCTTCAACATCGGCGGTGATCCTGGCACCGTATCGCCCCTGGGCAACGTATTGACGCTCAAGCTCAAGACGGATCGCTTCCAGCGTGGCCTGCTGGAAAATCTCACCTTCCGCCAGACCGGACCGCTCCAGGCCAGTCATCAGATCTTCCGTCTTGATCGCCTTATTGCCCTTGATCTCAATTGCGCTGATGGAGGGTCGTTCAACCACGGCAACCACCAGAACATCACCTTCACGGGCCATACGAATATCATTGAAATACCCGGTTTGATAGAGCGCCCGGGCGGCCCCGGCAATATCCGGTGATTCAATATCATCGCCCACCTCAACCGGCAGGGCATTAAAAACTGTCCCGGCTGAAACCCGTTGAAGGCCATCAATCCGGATATCTGAGACGACGAAGGCCTGGGCAGCAGGCGCGATGGCTAAAGAGCCAATCAGCAGAGACAACAGTGATCGCTTCATGGAATCCGTTCTTATCCGTGTTCATTTCGCATTAACGTGAAAAACATGCTCTTCAATTTCCACATCGCTATTCATGACGCGCAGAGCGCAAAGTGCTTTTCTTTCATTGGAAGAGTCGGCTCAGGTCGTTATACATGGCCAGCATCATTACTCCGACAACAAAGGTTACCCCGATTTTCAAACCCAGTGTCTGGATTTTCTCGGAAAGCGGCTTGCCCCTGACCATTTCAACGAGGTAGAAAAGCAGATGACCGCCATCCAGCACGGGTATGGGGAGCAGGTTCAACACCCCCAGGCTGACGCTCAACATGGCCAGAAAATAGAGAAAATTTTCCAGCCCAGACTCAAGCGACGCGCCAGCCACTTTAGCAATGGTTATCGGACCGCTCAAGTTTTTCACGGAAACAAGCCCGACAACCATCTTCCAGAGGGATTCCAGGGTCATGCTGGTCAGTGACCAGGTCGCCTGGGCACCTTTTACCAGCGAATCAATCGGCCCAAACTGTAAATGACGAATCATCGTTTCTGGCCAGGAAACCTGCTGGACACCTGCACCGATAAAACCGGTTGTCACCCCATCAGTGGATCGACTGCCCGGGGTCAACGGCATTTCCTGACTGACGCCATCCCGCTCAACCAGCAATTGCAACGTTAGACCGGCATTGTCACGAATCAGTTCAACAAAGTGCATCCAGTCAATGACGGTTTCGCCATTAACCTGCAGGATTTTATCACCCGACTCCAGACCATCTCTTGCTGCCGCCCCATCGTCCGATAGCTGACCAATGACTGCGGGGATAACAGGAGAGTAAGGCACAATACCCAGGGAACGCACAGGATTCGGCTGTTCCTCATTAACCAGCCAGTCAACTATCGTGATATTTTTATCCCGCACAGCCCCCTCTGAGGCCTCTCCGGGCTCACCTGCCCGGATAGAGACATCAAGATTTCGGCTCTCACCAATGAAGGACAAAAGTTCCATGTTCACGGCCTGCCAGCCCGGTGTTTCCACACCGTTCACAGCAACAATTTCATCACCGGGGTGAATACCTGCAACGGCAGACGGAGAATCGGGAATCACTTCGCCAACCTGAGGCATCAGGGTACGAACACCCACCATGTACATGAGCCAGAGGGCAAAAATGGCCAGCAGAAAGTTGGCAACAGGCCCGGCAGCAACAATGGCAATCCGGGCAAGGACGGGCTTATTATTAAAAGAAAGGTGCTGCTCATTATCGGGCACCGGCCCTTCCCTCTCATCCAGCATCTTGACATAGCCACCCAACGGTACCGCAGCAATACTGAATTCAGTACCATGACGATCAGTCCAGCGCCATAATGACTTGCCAAAACCCACGGAGAAACGAAGTACTTTAACACCGCAACGGCGGGCCACCCAGAAGTGACCATACTCGTGAATACTCACCAGTATTCCAAGGGTTACTACAAAAGCAAAAATGGTCTGTGCTGAGTCAGCTATCTCCGACAAGAGCGATTCAAAAATCATGCAACACCCTGCATTTGTGAAACCTGTTTCCGGGCCAGATAGCGGGCTTCCCTGTCAGCTTCCAGCACTTGATCTATGTCGCCGACATTCATGACCGGCAAGGTCTGCAATGTGGCATTAATGACTTCAGGTATGCGATCAAAACGCAGTTTGCGTTCCAGAAATGCATCAACGGCAATTTCATTGGCAGCATTGAGCATAGCAGCCGCGGTACCACCGCTGCGCGCCACGTCCTGGGCCAGCTTCAGACAGCGGTAACGCATCATGTCCGGCGCATAGAAGTCCAGTCTGGCAATCTCGGTCAGAGACAGGGGAGCAACACCGGATGGTATCCTTCCCGGCCATGCCAGGGCATGGGCAATGGGTGTTCTCATGTCCGGATTCCCCATCTGGGCAAGTACCGAGCCATCCTCATAATCCACCATTGAGTGGATGATGCTTTGCGGATGAATCACCACCTCCACCTGCTCAGGACGGGCATCAAACAACCAGCAGGCTTCAATAAACTCAAGCCCTTTATTCATCATCGTGGCAGAGTCTACGGAAATTTTACGCCCCATACTCCAGTTTGGATGGGCACAGGCCTGTTCAGGTGTCACAGCGGCAAAACTTTCTACCGGAGACTGTCGGAATGGACCACCGGAAGCGGTCAGCAATATTCGCCTGACCCCCACCCGCTCAAGCCCCCCGTGGTGATTGGCAGGCAAGCACTGAAAAATGGCGTTATGCTCACTATCGATAGGAAGGAGAACAGAACCAGATGCCTTAACCGCATCCATGAACAAGGCACCGGTCATCACCAGCGTTTCCTTGTTCGCCAGCAGTATTTTTTTTCCGGCACGAACCGCAGCCATGGTGGGCGGTAGCCCCGCAGCACCAACAATGGCCGCCATAACCACGTCAACATCACCATCCGCCGCCACCTGGTTCATGGCATCCAGGCCGGATTCAACAGAGATGCGCAAACCTTCAGACTGAAGGTCCGCCCTGAGTTTATTGGCCGCCTGTTCATCCGCCATAACGATATATTGCGGACGAAACTGACGGGCCTGCTCCAGCATAACGTCCGCGTTTCTGCCGGCTACTAAAGAATGCACGGTGTATTGATCCGGATTCCGCGCGATCACATCCAAAGTACTTTTGCCAATGGACCCGGTGGAACCCAACACACAAACCCGCTGTCTGCCGGATTGAGAGCATGATGCAGTCATGACCTAAAATACACCCCTGGTTATCATGACAAAAAGAGTAAATATCGGAACGGCAGCCGTCAGGCTATCAATTCGATCAAGCACACCACCATGACCTGGCAGCAGGTTTCCGCTGTCCTTGACCCCGCGGCAACGTTTCAAAACACTTTCCCAGAGGTCGCCCAGAACGGAAACCAGAACAGTCAGTATGCTCAGAATCAACAACAACACCCCCTGTAAAAAGCTGACACTGAAGAACAACGTCACAAGACTTGAAATCAGCATTGAGACCAGTAAGCCTCCGACCAGTCCCTCCATGGTCTTTTTCGGGCTGACCCGCTCAATAAGTTTTGTTCTGCCAAAACGCTTGCCAGCAAAATAAGCACCACAGTCTGCCCCCCAAACCATCACCAGAAGGATAACAATCAACCAGGCAGAGTCTGGCATTTGTTTGAGCTCATAAAGACCAAGCCATGGAGGCACCAGAGTCAGCACCCCCACCAATAATCTAAGGGACTGGTTCTCAAGCCAGCGCGCGCTCTTGGGATATTGCCTGACAAGGATAAAGGCGACCAGCCACCAGACAGCAGCCAGACCAAGAACCAACGAGGACGGTAAAAAAAGTGTCAGAGCACAAAAAACACCAATAGCCAGCGCATAGAACAGACGTACAGATCGCTGTTCAAAACCGGAAAGGTTCGCCCACTCCCAAGCCGCTAACATAATAATCGCGGCAATAAAGAAGCCAAAACCGGTTAATGGCAATAAAAAAACGCCTGCCAGCGCCACTGGCGCTAATATGACAGCAGTTATGATTCTTTCTTTCAGCACAGTGTTTCAGCCTCCACTTGCTCGCTGGTTTTGCCAAACCGTCGCTGGCGACGGGCGTAGCTCAGCAGGGCCTGCTGTAATTCATTACGGCCAAAATCTGGCCACAGGGTGTCGGTAAAATAAAACTCACTGTAAGCACATTGCCACAATAGAAAGTTACTGATTCGCTGTTCACCACTGGTACGAATCAATAGATCAGGGGCAGGCAAACCCGACGTACTGAGATGCTGTTCAATGGCAAACTCATCAATATTTTTAGCATCAAGCTCACCACGCGCCACTTTTTCAGCCAGTAGCCTCGCAGCAGAAGCGATATCCCACCTGCCGCCATAGTTGGCAGCAATGACCAGGGTCACTGAATAATCATTGGCAGTGAGCGTTTCTACTTCTTGAATATATTTCTGAATTTCAGGACTGAATCGGGTAATGTCGCCAATGACCTTCAGCCGGATGCGATTTTTCTTCATCCGACGAGCCTCTCGCTTGAGAACCCCCAGGAACAGGCGCATCAGGCCATTGACTTCAATGACCGGCCGATTCCAGTTCTCGCTGCTGAACGCAAACAGCGTGAGCACTTCAACACCCTGTTCATCGCAGGCTTCAACCACTTCACGAACCCGGTTAACACCCGCGCGGTGTCCGGCGAGTCCGGGCAGGTGTTTCCGTTTGGCCCAGCGGTTGTTCCCATCAAGAATAATAGCCACATGGCGCGGCAGCCTCTCTGGCGGAACTCCCTGAATGCCGCTTTTTCCCTGTAACAATGTATTGGCCATGGATTAAGACGATCTGAAAATTGGCAGGTAAAAAAAAGTGTAACAGTAGAACCTTGCAGGAGCCCGCCGTAAAAAGCAAGCGCCCACAAAGCATCAAAAGACAACTGACGCCTGAATTATTGCAGTCATTACCAGCAGGATTCTGTCTGACGCCAGCCAGACAAAGGCAATAACCGCAATTCAGTACAGTCAGCCATTAGATCGCCATTAAATCTTCTTCCTTAACAGAAAGATTTTTATCAACTTCAGCAATAAACTGATCAGTCAGCTTCTGCACATCATCCTGACCACGACGCTCGTCGTCTTCACTGATCTCTTTTTCCTTTTCCAGCTCTTTAATATCAGCCAGTGCATCACGGCGGATATTGCGGATAGCAATGCGGGCATTCTCCGCATCCTGACGCGCCTGACGAATATAGCCCTTGCGGGTCTCTTCGGTCAGCGGTGGCAGAGGAATACGAATAACTTCACCGGCAGTCGATGGGTTCAGCCCCAGGTCAGACTTCAGAATTGCCTTTTCAACATCAGGCACAATCTGTCTTTCCCAGACACGAACAGCCAGCGTACGACCGTCTTCAACAGAAATGTTAGCCATCTGACTCAGCGGTGTTTCTGAGCCGTAGTAAGACACCTTAATGCCATCCAGAAGACTTGGATGGGCGCGACCGGTACGAATCTTGTTGAAGGCAACCGTCAACGATTCAATGGTTTTGCCCATACGCTCTTTGGCATCATCTTTAATCTCATTGATCATCATTAACCCCCGTTTACCAGTGTTCCTTCATTACCGCCAACCACAAGATTTAACAGAGCGCCGGACTTGTTCATATTAAACACCCGAACAGGCATCTGCTGGTCGCGCACCAGGCAAATTGCCGTTAAATCCATAACGGCCAGCTTGCGAGCCAGGACATCATCATAGGTCAGCTGATCAAATTTAACCGCATCAGAATGCTTTACCGGATCTTTATCATAGACACCGTCAACCTTGGTGGCCTTGAGAACGATATCAACGCCCACTTCAATGCCTCTCAGACAGGCCGCAGAGTCAGTGGTAAAAAATGGATTTCCGGTACCAGCAGAAAAAATCACCACATCGCCAGAGTTGAGATACCGCACGGCACGACGATGATCATAATGCTCCACAACACCACTCATGGGAATGGCAGACATCACCCGGGTATTGATATTGGAACGTTCCAGGGCATCACGCAGGGCAAGGGCATTCATCACGGTTGCCAGCATCCCCATGTGATCACCGGTGACCCGGTCCAGGCCTGCGGCACTCAGCGCAGCGCCACGGAAGAGGTTTCCACCGCCGATAACGATACCAACCTGTACACCAATCCCTACTAACTGACCGATTTCCAGGGCCATTCGATCCAGGACCCTGGGATCAATACCAAACTCACCTTCGCCCTGCAGAGCTTCACCGCTGAGCTTCAGCAGTATACGTTTGTATTTCGGTTGACTATCACTTGCCGGCATGTTCAGTTTCCGAGTCTGGTTGGCTAAATTACACACATCCCGCAAATGCGCTGCCATCGGGAGACCAGCCATGAAAGCTGCATTCGATGAACCGTCTGGCCGAAAATGATCTGTTCTGACCAATCAGCCAGCGAGTTGATGTGTTCTGACAGTTGACATTCTTGTCCATGAAACTTTCCCATGAAGAAAACCTGAAAATCAACCATCAGCTATGGATAGACATGAAAAGGCCAACCCAATGGGCTGGCCCAGGAGCCTGTCGGAATCAAGACTGTCCTGCGCGGCAACTGCTCCTGCGTTGCCCCGGGAGGCTGTCCGACAGGCTTCTGGTTATTACAGTCCTGCCTGAGCGCGGACTTCAGCAGCGAAGTCCACTTCTTCTTTCTCGATACCTTCACCCACTTCGAAACGTACGAAGCTGGCTACAGTAGCGCCAGCTTTTTTGGCCAGTGCACCAACAGTGGTATCAGGATCTTTAACGAAAGGCTGTTCAACCAGGCTGCTTTCTGCCAGGAACTTGCTGATACGACCTTCAATCATCTTCTCGATGATATTGGCTGGCTTGCCAGACTGCTCTGCCTGAGCCTGGAAGATCTCTTTCTCTTTCTCTACCAGTTCAGCCGGCATATCTTCCTTGTTAACCACCTGTGGGTTAACAGCCGCAACGTGCATGGCGATATCACGAGCCAGTTCAGTATCACCACCTTCCAGTCTGGTCAGAACAGCGATACGGTTGTTACCGTGAACGTATGAGCCAATCACGCCGCCTTCAACGATAGCGATACGACGAACGCCGATGTTTTCACCGATCTTCTGAACCAGCGCCTGACGGGCTTCTTCCAGCTCGCCTTCCATCAGCGCGTTAACGTCAGCTTCTTTACGGGCAAAAGCAGCGCCAACCACCTGCTGAACGAAGTTCAGGAAGTTATCATCACGGGCTACGAAGTCAGTTTCACTGTTGACTTCAACCAGCACACCAAAGCTGGCATCGTCAGCCACTTTAACGGCTACAATACCTTCTGCTGCGATACGACCGGCTTTCTTGGCAGCTTTTGCCTGACCGGACTTACGCATTTCTTCGATTGCAACTTCAATGTCACCCTGTGCTTCAACCAGTGCTTTTTTGCACTCCATCATGCCCAGGCCAGTACGCTCACGCAGTTCTTTTACCAGTGCTGCACTAATAGCTGCCATGGTTGATTCCTCGCAAATTGACAGTCTTTTTATGCCACCAGCAATAACAGCGGCATAAAAGAATAGTTATCTGTACATCGGAAAAAAGGGGGCAAAGCCCCCTTACTCTTTTCCAAAATCGGCAAGCAGCATCTGTTATTTATGCAGTGCAATCGTAAAGCCTGCACCCTGTCATAAGACCAGGTTAATCAGATACTGCCTGGCACCAGGTCTTCGAAGCCTCAGGCTTCTTCAGAACCCTGCGCTTCTTCAGACTTGGGAGCTTCCTCAGCCTTTGGCGCTTCCTCAGCCTTTGGCGCTTCTTCGATTTCTACGAACTCGTCTTCAGCACCAGTGCTCGCACGGGCACGACCTTCCAGAATCACATCAGCAGCAGCCTTCAGGTACAGCTGGATAGCACGGATCGCATCATCGTTACCTGGAATGATGTAGTCCACACCTTCAGGGCTGGAGTTGGTATCGACGATACCAATAACCGGAATACCCAGCTTGTTGGCTTCCTGGATAGCGATGCGCTCATGCTCAACGTCGATAACGAACAGAGCGTCTGGCAGACTGCCCATGTCCTTGATACCGCCCAGGCTGCGATCCAGTTTTTCCAGATCACGGCTGCGCATCAGCGCTTCTTTCTTGGTCAGTTTTTCAAAAGTACCGTCGTCACGCTGGCTTTCAAGATCACGCAGACGCTTGATGGACTGGCGAATGGTCTTGTAGTTGGTCAGCATACCACCCAACCAGCGGTGATCAACGTAAGGCATGCCACAGCGAGCAGCCTCTTCACGAATGATCTTGCCAGCAGCGCGCTTGGTACCAACAAACATGACCTTGTTCTTGCCTTCAGCCAGCTTGCCGATGAACTGCAGAGCGCCATTAAAGGCAGGCAGGGTGTGCTCAAGGTTAATGATATGAATTCGGTTGCGTGCACCAAAGATGAACTTGTTCATCTTCGGGTTCCAGTAACGGGTCTGGTGACCGAAATGCACGCCGGCCTTGAGCATGTCACGCATAGTGACTTGAGTCATGGGAATCTCCTGATTCAGGGTTATGCCTCCAAACACCCCATGTGTTCGACCAGATCATCATCCGTTTAACGGATTAAAACTGGCACCCGGAACCATGTGTCGGTGAATGTGAGATCTTTTATCAACGTTAAGTTTAATGAAGTCCATGCTGCTCAGTCGTGAGACTAACCGCCATGTACCCCATCTTGAAATCGCATCTCGAAATCAAGTGGCGCTTTATACCATACCCGGACAATTTTCGAAACTTTTTCTGCCATCAGCCAAAACGCTGGTTATCTTCTTCCACCGCATCATAAAGTCGCTCCAATATATCCGGAACAGCAGACATAACCCGGTTCCAACTGGGAATAAAGGGACGCTCCATGGGGTTTTCCAGAAAATGCTGACCGGCTTCCATGATATTCCTGGCAAACAACTCAACGGCCCGCTCTTCACTGTCACGATCCACATGCAAACCATTGATCATGGCATCATCATAGTAGGATTCAATAAAGTCCAGGGCCACCCGGTAGTAGGTCGCCTTGATGGTCCTGAAAGTCTCGGTATTAAATTGAACACCATTGGTGGCCAGTTTGCGGAAAATCGCCTTGATGATGTCATGACTCATTTTCGACAGCCCGCGACTGACATCCCCTTCAGACAGCGGCTGATGCTTATGATCATAAATATCCGCAATATCCACCTGACAGAGCCGCTTACTGGAGTAATTGCGCTTAACCTCCGACAACACCCCAATCTCCAGCCCCCAGTCACTGGGAATCCGGATATCGTTAAAGACACTGGTTCTCATGGAGAATTCACCCGCCAGGGGATAACGAAAGCTGTCCAGATATTCGAGATACTCCATCGGCCCGAGAATCTTTTTCAGCGCCCGCAAAAGGGGCGTAACCAGCAGACGGCTGACCCGGCCATTTAACTTATTGTCAGCGATTCGCGCATAATAGCCTTTGCAGAAGTCATAGCTGAAGGCGGGATTAGCAACCGGATAGAGCAGCCTGGCCAGCAGATCCCGCTGATAGGTAACAATATCGCAGTCATGGAGCGCCACAGCTTCTGACTTTGCCGATGCCAGCACATAACCGTAGCAATACCAGACATTCCTTCCTTTCCCTGGCTCTTTCGGGGCCAGGCCCTTTTCAGCCAGCAGGGCATCAACTGCCTGCAACTTTGGCCCATCCTGCCAGAGAATACGGTGATGCTGATCCAGCCGTCCAAAGAAATCCCTGGCATAGGCAAACTGCTCCTGATCAGCGCGATCAAGGCCAATCACTATTTCAGAGAGATAGCGCACCTGGCTCAGCTCTTCGACAATATGCCTCAGAGCAGGCCCTTCCAATTCTGAAAACAATGAAGGCAGGACCAGTGACATGGGACGCTGGCGGGAAAATGCCAGCAGGTCACGCTCCATATCGTCGGTTGACCGAACTCTCAGATTGTGAAAATTGGTAATTATGCCATTCTGATAAAAGTCACCCATAACCCACCTTTCCTCCACTATTGAAAGTGATTTTATGGCTTGCCAAACATATCAAGTATGGCCTGATTCCAACCCTCAGGACCGACACTGCGGGTTTTAACAACATTCACCAGATGACTCACATCCGGTGCCTGGCCATGCTCCGATCGGATAAGCACCGGATAATCGGCCGCCTCCAGCATCGGCAAGTCGTTCATCCCATCCCCAAGCGCACAGGTTTGCCAGGTCTCTTCCGGATATTCCTGCTGATACCTTTGCAGTAATGCCCGCAAAGCCAGCCCTTTATCCCCTTTCCCGGAAACATGATAAAAGCGCCCTCCTCTCGTCAGATGAAGCCCTTGCGACTCAAGCAACCTGACAAACTCCCGCAATTCTGCATCACCATCACGCCAGATCACCGGCTCACTGGCCTTTCGGGTCATGGCTTTACCCGCCTCATCGATTGATAACCCGGTAACTTCTGCCACCTGATCCCCGGTCAGGTCACCAAAGCCGGTAAACCTGAAACCATGTTTAAGCCGGATATTGGATAAAATTCGCCGTATGCTGCGATAAGGCTGACCATGAAAAAAGTGGGTAAGCCCACAGGAATCCCGGAAATAATCCGCCGGGATCGTCGTCACCATGCCATTTTCACTGATAAATGGCTGATCATTCCCCATCTGTCGCTGAATAACAAGCACCTCTTCCAGCGTTTTACTGGTGTTAAAAATGACCGGTATTTCACGCTCAACCAGCAATTCCAGGGCAGGCTGAGCGGCTGCCCAGCCATAATCATTATGATCCATAAGGGAGCCATCAAGATCGGTAAAAACCAGTATCCTCGGCGCTGTTGCTGCCATCAATAAACCATCCACTCAACCAAAACGTTTTTGATAAATGGCATTGGTGGCCTCGACAAAACCACCCATACTGCCACAGTCAAATCGCCTGCCCTGAAATTTACAGGCAATCACACAACCACTTCTGGCCTGAGACAAAATGGCATCTGTCAGTTGTACCTCACCGTTTTTTCCCGCCTCGGTGTTGGCAATAATGTCAAAGATATCGGGGGTCAGAACGTAACGGCCAATAACCGCAAGATTACTGGGAGCCTCTGAAGGCGCAGGTTTTTCCACCATATCCGTCACCCGGATCAAATGCTCATCCAGGGCCTCCCCGGCAATTACTCCATACTTTTCGGTTTCTGCCGCGGCCACTTCCTGTACCGCAAGAATCGTACATCGGAACTGCTTATAGAGATTGACCAGCTGAGCCATCACCGATGGCCCCTTATCATTGACACAAAGGTCATCCGCCAGAATGACACCGAAGGGCTGATCACCTATTAATGTCTGACCACAGGCAATGGCATGCCCCAGCCCCAGCATCTGATTCTGCCGGGTATACGAGAAGGTACAGGCAGACATCACATCCCGGATCGACGACAGTTTCTCCTCCTTGCCACTACCGGCAATCTCCGCCTCCAGTTCATAGTTAATATCAAAGTGATCCGGTATCGCCCGCTTATTCCTGCCATTAACAAAACCGAGATCCGTTAATCCTGCTTCCATCGCCTCCTCTACCCCGTATTGAATCAGCGGCTTATCAACAATGGGCAGCATTTCCTTGGGCATGGATTTGGTGGCTGGCAAAAAACGTGTGCCATAACCGGCAACAGGAAAGAGGCATTTTGTAATCATTCAATAACTCCGTTTATCACTTGATCTTGAATGCGTTAATACAATGCAGTTCCCATGCCAATGTTACAAGGCACAACTCATATCAAGAAGGTAAAGAGTGTGAATCAGAGCTTTATACAGTTGCTATTTCAGGAGAGGCATTTTGCAATAGCAGGTTCCGGTTTGCTTCTTCCGAAGCTTTCTTTATAGTCGGCCCAATCGTTGGGCGGAACCTGCTCTTATCTAATCAGATGTAATACTTATACCCATTTGCCTTTTAGGGTCAGTGTCAGTAGATGTACAGATTATCAACATACCTTTTTGGAGGTCGTCTTCATTGCGAAAAAAGACGAGCGGATTGTAGCCGGTTATGGCATTTGCCTCTCTCAGGTGTTGTATCACACTTTCATGCTGTAAATTTCCCATGACAACTAATCCAGCTGCAATGAAAAAATCTTTCTCAAGCAGACCGGAATGTTTGCCCCAACTTTGTGGATCGTTATTAGATTCACCCATTACTTTACTGATCCAGGGATAATGCTGCATGCTAACCAGTTGTTTCACACTTTCGATAACTTCAGCTATTTTACAGATTTTGATATCTACACGATTATCTTTGTCATAGAAATGAGTTAAATCATGGCCTGATTGCTCTGCTTCGTCTCGGCTATTGACCTCCTGAAATTTCAACCGCGGGTATTGATAGATAACCTGATGAATAAATCTTTTAAGAAAGTCTTTATGACTTTCGTCCTGTGCCTGTGTAATATAGAGAGGCTTTCCAATGGTAGCGACTCCCGGGTATTCGGATATCAGACGCTCAAGCAATTCTTGAACACTCAACTTCTCTTCTATGTCACCTTGGTGAAGTTTGATATGACTCAGCTGTCTTGTGACCAGCCTAACCAGTCCTAACCTGCTGGGAACGGCTTGATCATAATCTGGAGGAGGGGATTTATCAGCAGGATCAACATTTGGTGAACCAGTTGGTGTGACGTTCATTTTTTCTTCCTGTTATCGGGGTCGCAATACACAAAAGTTAAGGGCTGCAATTATGGCAATTGCCTGGCGCATATTACAAAATTGCCAAGCATGATTTTTGACCATTCTGACAAAAAATAGTTCAAAACCTTAAAGTGATATATCGCAAAAAAGTTGGAGATAGCGGGGAATGTCACTATCATCATTCCGTAAAGGCGGGGCGAATAATATGCCAATGTTACATGGCACAACTCATGCTCCTGATATTAAGAACGTGAATCAAAACTCCATAACGCTGCTATTTCAGGAGAGGCATTTTGCAATAGCAGGTTCCGGTTTGCATCTTCCGAAGCTTTCTTTATAGTCGACCCAATCGTTGGGTGAAACCTGCTCTTATCTATGACTTCTGCTTGATAGATCGAATGAATATACCCATTTCCCTTTTGGGGTTAGGGTCAGTAGATCTACAGATTATCAACATACCTTTCTGGAGGCTGTCTTCATTGCGAAAAAAGAACAGCGGAGAGTAGCTGGTACGGGCATTTGCCTTTTTCAGTCGTTTCATCACCCTCTTATGCGATAAATCCACCACGTCAGCTGATCCGGCTGAAATGAATAAATCACCGTTAAGCAGACCGGAATATTCGCCCCATTTGTGTTGATCTTTTCTTAAATGATCGATCCAGGGATATTTGTACATACTGGCCAGTATTTTCACACTTTCGATGACTTCAGATATTTTACAGATTTTGATATCTACATGATTAACTGTGTCATAGAAATGAGTTAGATTATGGCTTGATTGCTCTGCCTCATCTCGGCTATTGACCTCCTGAAATTTCAACAGCGGGTATTGAGTGATAACCTCCAAGATAAATCTTTTAAGAAAGTGCTTATCACTTTCGCCCGGTGCTCGTGTAATACAGGGCGGCTCTTCAATGGTGGCGGCTCCAGGGTATTCGGATATCAGACGCTCATACAATGCTTTAACACTCTGCTTCTCTGCTTCGTCACCATGGTGAAGTTTGATAAAACTCAGTTTTTCCATGACCAGACTTACCAGGCCTGACTTACTGAGAACGGCTTGAGCATCAGCTGGAGGGCCGGGTTTAAGGGCAGTATCAAGTTGTAATGAACCTGCTGGTGGGACATTCATTTTTTCTTCCTGTTATCGGGATGCACAATACACAAAAGTTAAGGGCTGCCATCATGGTTATTAAATGACGCATATTGCAAAAATTGCCATGTGTAATTTTTGACCATTATGACAAAAAATAGTTCAATACCTTAAAGTGATATATCGCGAAAATTTTTTAGATAACGGGTTATATCACTATCATATACCCGTAAATATGGTCGAATAATATGCCAATGTTACATGGCACAACTCATGCTCCTGATATTAAGAACGTGAATCAGAACACCATAACGCTGCTATTACAGGAGAGGCATTTTGCAAAGCTATCCCCCTATCTTTGCGTCATTTCATCAATCGCTATCCAGGCTTCTTCACATCCCTTATGGTGATCAATCGGATGACCTCGCCAGTATCATCGTCCGCCGGGTTGAGTACTTTCTGCACAACCATGAACCGAAAAGTTTTGACGCCTGGTCAGAGCAGGATATCTATCTGATCACTTATGGCGACAGCCTCACAGAGCATGGGAAACCACCACTGAAAGTACTCAGTGAATTCCTTGGCAGGCACATCCGGCAGCTGATCTCCACCGTGCATATACTGCCTTATTTCCCCTACAGTTCTGATGATGGATTCTCCATCATTGATTATCTGCAGGTTAACCCTGCTCTTGGTGACTGGAATAACGTCAGGGCCATCGCTGAGCGCTATCGGTTAATGACCGACCTGGTTATCAACCACGTATCCCGGGAAAGCCTGTGGTTTGCGGATTTTGTCAGCGGCATCCAGCCTGGGCGGGACTACTTTATTGAGGAAGATCCATCCACAGATCTCACCATGGTCACCCGCCCCAGAAACTCCCCCCTGCTGGTTCCCACCCAGACACGCCGGGGAACCCGCCACGTCTGGGCCACCTTCAGTGAGGACCAGATCGACCTTAACTTCAAAAACCCGGATGTACTGATAAAAATGGTCGATATTGTGCTTTTCTATCTTGCCCGGGGTACCAGCGTAGTGCGTCTTGATGCCATAGCTTTCCTATGGAAGAAGCTCAATACAGCCTGCGTACATCTGCCGGAAACCCACGCCATGGTCAAAGTAATGCGGCTGATTATTGAACAGGTTCGCCCCGGTGCATTACTGATAACCGAAACCAATGTACCTGACCCGGAAAACTTCAGCTATTTCGCCCGGGGCGATGAGGCGCATTTGGTGTACCAGTTTGCACTGCCGCCACTGATACTCCATGCACTAAACCGGGGCACAGAAAAATACCTGGCGCACTGGGCAAGGGCATTACCGGAATACCCTGAGGGTTGCACAACACTGAATTTCACCGCCTCCCATGATGGCATTGGGCTGCGACCGCTTGAAGGGCTCGTCCCCGACAGTGAAGTCGCCGAACTGGTGGACAGCATGCACCGTTTTGGCGGGTTCGTCAGCATGCGCACACTACAGGATCAAAGCGAAAAACCTTATGAGATCAATATCTCTCTATTTGACGCCATGAAAGGCACACGCCGTGGCGAGGATCACTGGCAGGCACAACGCTTTCTCTGCTCACAAATCATTATGCTCGGCATGAAAGGTATTCCGGCCATCTATATTCATAGCCTGCTGGCGACTCCGAACGATATTGTCGGCGTTGAACGATCTGGCCGCACCCGATCCATCAATCGCCGTAAATGGGATATTGAAGAACTGCGCACAGAACTGGAAAACCCCGTCTCAATGCAGAGCATGGTCTTTAAAACCCTGAAAACCATTATTGGAATTCGCCGAAAAGAGCGCTGTTTTCACCCGGACTGCCCTCAGCAAATCATTGATATCGCACCGGGCATTCTGGCCTTTTCCAGGACTGAGCCCAAAACGGACAGAAGCCTGGTTGCCATTCATAATCTGACGGCAACTCATTTGGACATAAATGCAAAAAAATACCAAGGCCGTCTTGACCTGCTTAGCGGCAAGACCTTTACCTCTGAACAGTTAAAGCCCTATCAAACCCTATGGCTGGTTTCAGGCACCCGGTGATCTCATGGATCGTTCGGCACAGTGAGCGCGTTATCTGGTCATCGCGCCCGGCACGCCCGGGCACATCAGTTTCCTGGTAACGCAGCATATGGCTCAACTTCAGTAGAGGCCAAAGCCCCTGATAAACCAGTAGTTAATAAGCTAGCCCGGATATTTCATAAACTGCCCCGAATCTCGCGCCAGACTTTGTCGCTCTAAGGGATTTTGTGAGGGAGCGCCGTACCGGGGAGTACGGTCGACTGAGCAAAACTCCCTTAGAGCGGCAAAGGACAAGCGAGATCGGGAGCACGTTTATGAAATATCCGGGCTAAGGATATCAGACTCTACTTGCCCTATCAGTGGAGTCCAGATCCGAAATTTGAACCCGGGTGTTGAAGACCTCTGATTGACTCGATGACACACTGATTGATCTGCTTGCCAGAGAATTTTCCTGTATTGTGCGGCGACGCTCATCGAGTAAGAAAATAATACTCCCTGCTAAAAAGCCTAGGCTGGCCCCCATGATTGGCTGCGGAGTATCATCCGTGTACGTTGGTATAACCCCATCCCGTTTCCAAAGATAATTAATCAGTGACTCACCACCTATCCCCAGGGCTACACCAGCGGAGATAATGGTTAGCCCCCGCCAGACAGTTTTTGCCTTCTCTGTTCGGTACCAGGGAGTAGCAGTCTGGCGTTCATTGCCAGAACCACTTGCATTGCTTACTCCCTCTGATGTGCCAGAAATATCAATTTGTGCACTGCCGGTGCCGGAAATATGGGTTACGGGGTTCATAATGAACTCTCAAAAATTAGAAATTTATAGTATTAAAAGAAATTTTTTTATTATTGATCACACATTTTGACTTTGGATAATTGAAAAAGTTCACTAATGAACTCAAGGGAGCGGTAAAATCGTACTAACTGAACGTCAATAGCATCACTGCCTGCAGAAAAGCTGGTACGGATGTTAATTTCAATAGCCGCATCATCCGGTTATCCGTGAAGCTGCAGATGGCTTGACCCGGATGTTTCATAAACTGCCCCGAATCTCGCGAAGGACCTTGTCGCTCTATGGGATTTTGTGAGGGAGCGCCGTACCGGGGAGTGTGGTCGACTGAACAAAACTCCCTTAGAGCGGCAAAGGTCAAGCGAGAGCGGGAGCACGTTTATGAAATATCCGGGTTAACCCCAATGGAGGTAAAGCCCCTGATAAACCGGCGCAGTAATTAACGAGCTACAGCAGGCGGACCGTCAGTGTTTACTTCCAGACTCAACGGGACGCTGATCACCAGGGATTTCATCCTTGGCAGTGATGACATTTGGCTGACCTGGTACCATGCTGATCGATCTGTTCTCAATACAAGTATGAATTGCAACATACGCCTCGGTTAAACAGGCCTGGTAAGCCCCTTGAGCAAAACCCACGACTGCTCCACCCAGGAATGGCTGCGATATATTGAACGGGTACAATGGCAAATGCCCATCCCGTTCATCTGCGAAGTAACTCAGTGCCTCACCGCATGCATACAATGCTGTATTCACGGAAACAATGAACAGTCCCCGCCAGAGGGGCTTTGTTGCTATGGTTTTGAAAAAGGCAGTAGCAAGGCTTTCATTGCCAGAGCCACTTACATCGTTTTCCCCCTCTGGACTGACAGTAATAACAGCTTGAGGGTCACGTGTAATAATTTGACCGGTTCCAGTATTGATCATAATGAACTCTCCAATAATTATAAGTTTTTAATATTAAAAAAGATCAATATACTATTGATTAAACTTTTGGACTTTGGGCAATTGAATAAGTTCATCAATAATCATGAGCAAGCAATAAAATCGCACCATCAAAATTTGGACAACACCTGAATAACTCTTTAACAAAAAAAGATCACAGCCAAAAAAACGGAACTATATTCTTTCACCATGGTCAATATACCAGGTGAATAATTTTTTTTAACTTTTCAGAGCTTTTAAAATGAACAGAGCTACTGGCAGCATAATATGCTGTGTAATATTTTTTGCTTTTACGACTTTCGACACTGTTTCGGCAAGCAGCTCCTTACGGAGTGACCCGACCCGGTTTGAGCAATACCATGGGCAACAGGTATCTCCCGGTCACTATTACGAACAGACTCCAGGATCTGACGCTGATGCAGTATTCCCACCAGTTATCAGTGTCACTCCGGAAAACAGTGACCAATTGACTATCAACCTTGCCAACAAAACAGAAATCGAGAAGCAGTACATACAGGCCTTTTATTTGAGAGGTGAGCGTGATGGTGACATCCTGCTGAAAACCATTAACGATCTTGGCCGCAGCCTGAGGGACTTAACCACCGTTGCCTCAGAGCTCCAGAAAATTTCTGACGAGAGCATCCTTCAACCAATACCCGTCAGGGAATTTCTTGACCATGTGAGAACCTTCACACAGGAATCAAACCTGTTCCTTCAAGACGTTAACAACCTGGAACATTTCCCCACCCTCAGACCAGACATAACTGCAGATCCCGACAGTGAGGTTGATATGCTCCCGCTGGTTCATCAATACCAGTCAACCTTGCGCAGGCTTGATACCCAAATGAGCCAGCTTCATTTCAATATCGTCCTGCCCAATGGCGTCCTTCATCAGCAGCTCGGCATCAGTAGCGACCAGCTCAAGTCGATGTCACTGTATACTGCAGAACAGATCGCTGATATGAAACGTAATGCGTTGCAGCTACGGGCCATGCGAACCCAGGATAAGCGAGTCATTGATGAAGGGATCAACCGTTTTACCAAAGATGCCATTGAAACCTTTATAGATACCTTCGGTACGTCAGAGAGATACAGAACCATTTCCGACCGGGAAGGCAGCAAAAGAGCCAAAGAGATGTTGATCGATGCATTCTGGGCTAGATCTTACATTCGTGCCACCTATGGAATTCAAATTGGGTGCATCCCGGTTGAATATGACAAGCGTATTTTCAATCTGGATTATTACCTGAACGATATGACCGTTGGTGCTGCACCCATTTATGATCAGAATAAGCTCATGCGTTACGCCAATCTCGCTCAGGAAGCAATGTTAACCATTGAAAATTCCGCCAGCAAAAAGTGGTTATCTGTCAGTTCATGGGTTACCTGGTTGGGCGGTAAATCCAATGAGATGGACACCAAATATTTCATTATCGCCCTGATTAAAAAAGATATTGATGAAGAACTGGCCATCAGCCGCTCAGGCGGCCTGAGAAAAGTTCGTGACGGATATCGTCAGCACTACCTCAGTTCAGACATGGCAAGAGCCCTCTACCAGGCAAAAGCAAAGCAGGTTTTCAGCTCATCAGAAGATGACGATGATATTGAGAGCGACGTCATGATGGTTGAGGCTGGCACACTCAAAGGAGCTGTTGCCATGTGCATCAACGCTCTGGAAAACCAGGAAAACCGTCTTGATGAAGCCAGAAAGCTGCAAAGCGTGGTTGATATGCTGACCAGGGACAACGTCTTTTCGGATCGCAGAAAAAGACGACAGCTCTTTTAACCCGGATATTTCATAAACTGCCCCGAATCTCGCGCAGGACTTTGTCGCTCTAAGGGATTTTGTGAGGGAGCGCCGTACCGGGGAGTACGGTCGACTGAACAAAACTCCCTTAGAGCGGCAAAGGACAAGCGAGAGCGGGAGCACGTTTATGAAATATCCGGGTTAAAACATCAATACAAAACAATGAGTATCTGTGACGGGATACTCATTTTCACAACAAATTCATTAAACGTTTTCGCAGGTTGATGTGATGGCTATCAAAAAGCAACTTGTGTATGTGGCTTTGCTGCTCATACTTTTATTTTCAAAGCCATACACCTCTTATGCCGTGCCTTTTCTTATTAATAACCATTGCCTGCAAGTGTCTGCTCCGAGGATAACTGCAAGCCAGTCATGTCCCGGACACGTTATCCCTGCCCATCAAACCCGCAACCTCCACTCTGAAGAGTTAAGATGTTCGGCCAACCACTATACCCATGTTCGCTTACCGGAATCCTTTGACGAAGAAGCATGGCAGGACTTAAAAAATATCAGCCGCCACGATGCGGCAGATATTTTGCGGCAACAGCCGTCACCAGCCTGGAAAGGTGTTATTAACTACCGCACATACCTTCACTGGAATTGGCAGGAGTGCCAGCTCGTCACCGATGCACATCACTGTGGTTCTTACCATGTATGTGAAAAGACATACCTGCCCACCTCGGATGGTGGCATGAAACAAGTCGAACATTGCCATTGGAAGGCAAAAACCTGTTACGCCGATATCACCATGCACGAAAGCCGGTACTGTCAGGATGGTGAGGGAAAAATGGTCTTTGACGTGGAGTTTCTGAAAAAAGATAAAGCCCGCTGGAGCCCTGATTACCCCGGCTTTATTGACCGTCTTGCCAATGGCTATGATCTGCTACCGGGTGAAGAGGAAGTGGTCACTGTAAGCAATCTGAAAAACATCGCGCGTACCTCACAATCTGCCAGATTAGCGCCAACCCTGTTTATTGAAGACCCTAAAAACGAGTACATCTTCAACGAGCATATCCACAACCCGCAACCGGATAGCCTTTCCTGTCGCTTCAAGGGTGAAGACGAAGTCAGCTTTACCGTAACCACACGAAAAAGAATTGCTTCAGACTCTCCCAACGCTTTTTCGCTTCCCAAAACTTTTGACAACGAGCATATTGACCCACTGGTATGGCAGTCGGTCCCTGGTCTGGATGGCTCAAGGCAAGAGAAAGGCTACCCATTCATCATGAGGGCCCAGGACTTCTCTGCCGCAGCACTCAACGAGGTATCAGAAGATGTCACTGAAAAGCTGAAAAATATCATCGTCAGAGTCCAGCTCTACGAACCATCCATATTTGGCGACAGACTGAAGTCTACTATCTATATCGATGAAGCAAAAGGTATTCAGCAAACATTGAACGCCATTTCCAACGACCAGAAAATTCGACGGTCGACGCTTTGGGAGTTCAAACTGAAAAATGGTGATAACCCTGACAAAAATATTTACCGGAGTTATGTGCCCACACTGTTCTACTATCCCGGAAAAATTTTCCTGTCCAACGAGGCCCTCAGCTACGATGACCAGCTGGCTCCGAACACAATATACACACTGAAGTTAACGGTTTATCAGAAAAACCTGCCTTTCTACCATCAGTCCTGCGAATCCGATCCTGACGCCTGGGATTGCCAGTGGTATACCTTATGGGGGCTCTTCAGTTCCAAGCGCTATGAAGATAATTATTTTTCAAAGAAAAGCCTTGATGTCAGGTTCAGATCAAACCCAAAAGTAGACCAGAGAACCTGGCTATCTTCCTTCTGGCACTTTGTCAGATATGCCCAAATTGCAGTACCGTTGGGGGCTGTGGCTTTATCGGCATCTTACCTGCTTTAGGAGGCTTGCCGGACTTAAACGCAGAAGTCACCCCTCGTTTTGAGCAACAGCTGACGAATATAATATTGTTAATACTTCGCTTGGGGATTCTGGTAAGATAATAAGAATTATCATTTGACTTTCGCATCTTTAAGTGGCCTGACCTGACAATGAATGTAACCATCAAAACCCCTGAAGAAATTGAAAAGATGCGCATCGCTGGCCGTCTGGCCGCTGAAGTGCTGGAAATGATCGAACCCCATGTGCTGCCCGGCGTCTCAACCGGCGAACTGGATAGCCTCTGCCATGATTATATTGTCAATGTGCAGAAGGCAATTCCTGCCCCATTGAACTACGGCGCAGCCCCGGGCAGACCCGGCTTCCCCAAGTCTACCTGCATTTCCATCAACCAGGTCGTTTGTCACGGCATTCCCAGTGACAAAAAATTTCTGAAAAGCGGCGACGTTGTTAATATTGATATCACTGTGATCAAAGATGGCTACCATGGCGATACCAGCAAAATGTTCCTGGTTGGTGACGTTCAACCGTTTAACCAGAGGCTGGTACAGGTGACTCAGGAGTGCCTCTATCTGGGCATTGAGCAAGTGAAACCAGGCAACCGTCTAAGCGATATCGGTCGTGTAATTGCCAGACATGCCCACGGCAATCATTTCTCAGTTGTGGAAGAGTACTGCGGCCATGGCATTGGCAGTGTGTTCCATGAAGACCCACAGGTCATCCACTATGAGGGTTATAACGACAGAAATGACTGTGTCCTGCAAGAGGGCATGACATTTACTATCGAACCAATGATCAATGCTGGCAAGAAAGGAACCAAACTTCTGGGCGATGGCTGGACTGCGGTAACCAGAGATCGACGCCCTTCTGCCCAGTGGGAACACACCATTGCTGTAACCGCTACAGGCTATGAAGTGCTCACCAAACGAAAAGAAGAAAACTTCTAATAATGAGCAATCCGTTTCAGAAAATCCCAACCTCTGTTCAGGATCATCTTTTCAACAAGAGTCAGTTCCGGGCGGACTTAACAATTTCCAAAACCCCGATTCCGGCCTATAAGAAATGCCTCAAGGAAGCCACATCCAAAATGGATCAATGGTTTCTGGATGGTATGAATATAGAGCAGCTGGTATTTGCCAGGGCTTGGTTGATGGATCAGATTCTGCGCCTGGCCTGGGAACATCTGAACTGGAGTGACAGCTGCCCCATTGCCCTACTGGCCGTTGGCGGTTACGGCAGAGGGGAGCTGCACCCCGGATCCGACATTGACATTCTGATACTGCTGGAAAAAGACCATTACGATGAACACCAGGATGCGATCGAACATTTCCTGACCTTACTCTGGGATATCGGATTAAAAGTCGGCTCCAGTGTCCGCTCCCTTGATGAGTGTGCCAGCCAGGCCGCTGACGATCTGACCATCATCACCAACCTGATAGAGTCCCGGGTGATATCCGGTCCGGCATTTCTGCACGAACACCTGTTGGACCTGATTGACACTGAAAATATGTGGCCCAGTCAACGGTATCTTCAGGCAAAATTCGATGAACAACGTAAACGGCACCGTAAATATAATGATACCGAATATGATCTGGAGCCAAATATCAAGGGTTCACCGGGCGGCCTTCGGGATCTGCATATGCTGGGATGGGTGGCCCGTCGCCACTACGGGACTCATGATCCCGCTGAGCTTATGGAGCTTGGATTCCTGAGCAATGTTGAATATCAGCAGCTGCAGAGGTGCCGGGCATTTCTCTGGAAAATCCGCTGGGCACTTCACTCCCTGACCGGGCGGGGAGAAGATCGCCTGCTGTTTGACCACCAGCGAACGCTGGCCAGCCAGTTCGGTTATCACGACCACACAGGCGCTTTGGCGGTAGAGCAGTTTATGCAGAGCTACTTTCGCACGGTCATGATTGTCAGCCAGCTAAAAGACCTGCTGCTGCAACATTTTGACGACGATATCCTCAGCGCTGGCATCGTTCATAAAGTTCATGCCATTAATGAACGTTTCCAGGTATGCAATAACTACATTGAAACCGTGCACGATAGAGTCTTTGCCGAACACCCGCCCGCGATTCTGGAGATGTTTGTGCTGCTCACCCGGGATCAGAAAATCCACGGTCCCACCGCTGAAACCATACGACTGCTGAGAGATTACCGCCACCTGGTAGACGGTACTTTTCGCAAAGACCCAAGATGTACAAGGCTGTTTCTGGAACTCATGCGTGCCCCCTATGCTTTAACAGCGTCGTTAAGAAGGCTGGCCCGCTACGGCATACTGGGTCGCTACCTTCCGGAGTTTGGTCGAATCATAGGGCAGATGCAGTACGATCTTTTCCACACACTCACGGTGGATGCCCACACCCTGTTATTGATAAAGTACCTGCGAAGTTTTTCCTACCAAAAGAGCCACCAGCAGTTTCCTATTGCCTCAAGAATCATCCATAGAATTCCCAAACCGGAATTACTTTATCTGGCAGGCCTTTACCACGATATCGGTAAAGGCCGTGGAGGCGATCACTCCCAGCTCGGTGCCGAGGATGCACAGCAATTCTGTCGTGTTCATGGCCTGAATAAAGAAGATACTGCGCTGATTGTCTGGCTGGTCCAGGAACACCTGACCATGTCCGTCACCGCTCAGAAAAAAGATCTGTCCGACCCGAAAGTGATTCAGGACTTCGCACGGCGTGTCGGTACCCGGGAACGACTGAAGTACCTTTACCTCCTGACAGTAGCGGATATTAATGCCACCAACCCCGGGCTTTGGAATGGCTGGAGAGCCTCTCTGTTACAACAGCTTTTCTCGCAAACCCACCAGCTTTTGAAACGGGGCGTAGATAATCTGCCGGAAATGAATGAGCAGATAGCCAACACCAAACAACGGGCAATGGCTCTGTTAATCGAACAAGGCTTGAAAGAGGAAGACATATCCTACCTCTGGGATCAGTTTAATGATGAGTATTTTCTCCGTCACCAAAGTGATGAAATCAGCTGGCAGACCAAAGGTATTCTCCAGCATGACTCAGAAAAGCCGCTGATCCTGATTCCGGAAATTGCCGATGGTTATGAGCACCAGGGGTCAAGCGTGTTTGTCTATACCCATGACCAGTCCAATCTGTTTGCTGCCACAGTAGCAGCGTTTCATCAGCTGGGACTGGCCATTCAGGATGCCCGTATCATTACCTCCAGAAGTAACTACAGCCTTGATACCTATACCGTGCTTGAAGAAGATGGCTCTGCCATCGGGCCCAATGCCGAACGGATACTGGACATCAAAACGCACCTGCAGAATACCCTGTCTGCGCCGGACACATTCCCGGACCTTATCCGCCGTCGCACACCACGGCAACTGCGCTATTTTAACCGGGAGCCTGCGGTGCTGATCAGCAACCAGATTGAACCCAGGCAAACAGTGCTGGATATTACCGCAACAGACCGCCCCGGACTGCTTACCCTGATCGGCAAAACCTTCGCCAGACTGGATCTGCAGGTACACGGTGCCAAAATTGCCACCTTTGGGGAAAAGGTCGAAGACAGTTTTATCATAGCTGACCATAATGGTAAGGCCATTCGGGAGGCTGCGAGCTGTAGCGAAATATGCAGTGCATTAATCCATGTACTGCGTGAAGCGTCAAGCCATGATGCCATTACACCTTGATAACTGAGTTTCATGATGCATGCGGTTGGGGCACGAGTCGGCTCGCGATCCGACCTGCATTGAGACCGTTTTGCGGGTGTAGCGCCTCCCCGTCATCAGAGCGTTCAGCCCAGTCTCTTTCCTTATACTACCCTGCCAGTTTAGTAGCACCTGGTACATGGTTTCAATGAGTTTGACGTGTACA
>NZ_JBLYNS010000051.1:0-33167 GCF_049310205.1 Endozoicomonas sp. ALC013
CCCGTGAACAGCTTGATAAGCTGAGCCGGGAGAATGCCGAGCTCAAGAGCCGGTTGAAAGATCTGGATGATCAGATTGCTACCCTGAAGCGTCTGGTTGCCTTAAAAGACGATCAGATGGCGGCCTTGCAAAACCAGTCCCGGTCGTTACCCACCCAGCGCCAGGCAGAGACAGCATCCCCGGGCATGATGTCTACGCTCTTTGGCAACCCTCTGATCATGCTCCTGCTGGCTTTGATACCATTGGGAGGCGCTGGCTGGCTCTTTTATCAGCGGCGCAGGAAACAGCAGGAAGCGCTGGACGACGAAGATGTTGACATTCAACCTGTCAATTTGAATAAGGAGGTACCGATTGATGCCTCCCCAAAGCCAACAGCCTCTCCCAGCGCAGAGGATGAGCTTAAGTTTGATGAAGCGCTGGCCATCGATGATTCGATCATTAATGAAGTAGACGCTGATGGGGAAACCGCTGGGCAGACCGAAGACCCGCTCAGTGAAGCCGATATTTATATTGCCTATGGTCGCCTGGATCAGGCTGAGGAACTATTGACTCAGGCAATCTTCAATGAACCGGGAAGATCTGACCTTAAGCTGAAGCTTGTTGAGGTTCATTCAGAAAGTGGCGATCTTGAAAAGTTCAACCAGGCCTTAGCCGATCTGGAGGCAACCGGCGATCCGGCTGCCATGCGTGCAGCGGAGGAGTTCAAGGCCCGATTCCCTGACGCATTTGAAGGTGTTTCAGCACCGGACGAAATCGCCGGGATGTCAGACCTTGATCTGGATGGCCTTGGGCTGGATGGTGATGAGCAGGGATTAGACTCTCTGGATGACCTGGACTTTGACCTGGATGATTTTGATCTGGATGAAGAGCCTGAAGCCGCTGAACAGTTTGAGACCAGTGGGCTTGATGATCTGGATGACCTTGATTTTGGTGTTGAGTCAGACGATGTGCTTGCCCGGGATAGTCAGGCCGCTTTCTCCGATGAAGGTGGTTCCAGCCTTGAAGCTTCTCTGGATGATGACCTGGACTTCCTCTCCGATGGCGATGAGGTTGCCACCAAGCTTGATCTGGCCAGGGCTTATATGGATATGGGAGACAGCGAAGGGGCCTCGGCAATCCTGCAGGAAGTTATGGAGCAGGGCAGTGATGAACAGAAGCAGGAAGCGATGTTACTTATGCAGAATGCCGGAACCCATTGATCGGGTTGATCAACCCTCTACTTCTGAAAGAGCTCTTGTGAGCTCTTTTTTTTGAGACCTTTCCTGAAGGCAGCCTACTGATGAGGGTTCAGGTTGTCCGCTGGACTTGATAAAGACTCATTCACCTGCTGCACCTTGCCCAGGTTATTAAGCAGGGTTGGATCATTAGGGGTGAGGGTCAGTGCCTCCCGATAAAAGCGTTCTGCCCGCTGGTAATCTTTGCTCAGATCAGCAAGAACGCCAAGACCATTGAGTGATCGTATTGGCTGATAGCCAGTCATCGCATTACGTTCAGAATGCTCGCCAATATTTTCAGACTGCTGTCGCCAAAGTGACACCGCCCTGTGGAGCAGTGCTGCTGCCTGCTCATTTTGCCTGCCTTGCAGCCTGATAAGCCCCAGAGCTTCCAATGCCGCAACAGGATAGGGATGATCGTTCACTATCTGTTGGTAAATACGCTCTGCCAGTGCTTGCTGTCCGGTCTGCTGGTAAAGTCCTGCCAGTTTCAGGCAGGCCAGATAACCCTGATCCCTGGCGTTATCTGTCTCTTTTATTTCCGCATTCTCCATTCCGGGGTTGAGTGCATCCTGTAATTCAGCCTTTATTGCATTGTTTGCCAGCTCAATGGTTCTGACATAGTAGGCCGCTGCCCGATCTGTTTCTCCCCCGGACCAGGCAATATCCCCCTTCATTAGAGCCTGCTCCATGGTCAGGCTCTGTTCAATACCCAGCATCTCTGCTGTCAATGTACCCTGATAAAGTTCTGGCGTCTGAGCTGTTGCAGCAACGGAGTCCGTCGATGTCTTTTGCGGCAGTCCCTGACAGCCAGCCAATAACAGAGTAGATATCAGTAATGGGTAACCGTATTTTTCGGTTGGTAAGCAGCGTTGCAGTAAAGCGGGTATGGATAACGGCATGGTAACTTCCCGATGCATATCTTCTATTGGTAGGGTGTCGGTTAAAACTGGCTGAATGATTCGATCAGCTGCATGATTGTCGGCCCAACCGCCACCAGGAAAAAGGCGGGCAGCAGAAACAGAATCAGGGGAAAGATCATTTTGGTGCCAATTTTGGCTGCCAGCTCTTCCGCAGACTTAATCCGCCGGTCCCGGAAATCTTCCGAAAATGTTCTGAGAGTATCGGCAATACTGGATCCATAGCGGATACTGTCACTCAGTGTGCTGATCAGGCCATCCACCTCTTTCAACCGGATGCGCATGCCCATATCTTGCAGCGCCTTATCGGACGGAACACCCGCACGCATGGCCGCATTGACCAGTTCCAGCTCATTGGCCAGTTCCGGATGGCTGATGTAGAGATCATCAGACAGACGTTGTATAGCACTGCGCAGACCAAGCCCTGCTTCCAGGGAAACCACCAGTAGTTCCAACGCATCCGGAATGGCCAGGCGTATCCGCTGCTGCCGCCGTTGAATCAAGCCAGTGAGTATCCGGTTGGGTAGCATCATGCCCAGCCAGGCACTGCCCGAAAAGGCAAACAGCCAGAGCTGGAAAGACATTTTCTCTACCACCAGGGCGCACACCGACAATACGACAATGGGCAAACCGGCGGCCAGTATCACTTTTAACCCGTAGAATACCCACAAGGCACTGTCTGCACGCCAGCCAGCCTGAACCAGACGGGCCTGTACCCGACTGCGCTCCCAGTTATCTTTTGGCAGAATGTAGGCCTGTATCGGACGCAGAGCCTGAAACATATCCACCCCGACCGGTGCGGTTCGGCTTTCGATATCGGAGATTTGTTTCAAACGACGGCGAACCGGATCGGTCATACCGGTTGCAAAGGTGTACACGCCCATCAACAGTGTCGCGACGGACAGGGAGATCAGTGTTAAAAGCACCAGTCGGCCTGCCTGCATATCCCCAAGGGCAGTCTGTAATTCGGTTAACAGGTTTTCCATAACCACTCCCACATATTTCGCTACATACGAACTTTCAGTAGCTGTCGAATCCAGAGAACGCCCATAACGATCATGGCCAGAGCAGTCATCAACAGTTGATTACCACTTTCCGTTGCCAGCAGAGGCGTCAGGTAACCGGGATTAATGATATACAGCAAACCAAACATGCCAAATGGCATCAGACTCAGGACCCAGGCACCTATCCGTCCTTCAGCACTGAGGGTTCTGACCCGGCGCTGAAAACGAAAGCGTTCCCGCATCTGCTGATTAATCCTGCCCAGCACCTCAGTTATATTGCCACCGGTATCCCGCTGCACCAGTATTGACACCACCAGCATCATCATGGCCACGGAAGGTACCCGCTGCAACATGGCAAGCAACGCTCGACGCATATCATTGCCGTAGTTGATATCGGCAAAGGTCAGGGCGAACTCGCCTGCCAGTGGGTTGGCCTGTTCTTCCGACACAATACGAACGGTTTCAATAAAGGGGTGTCCGGCCCGCAGGGCATTGACCATGGTTTCTATGGCATCCGGAAGTTGTTCCTCAATACGATCCAGGCGTTTTTTCCGATCCATGATGACCTGGACAAATGGCAATGCAGTGCCCACCACAAAGGCCATCAGAGAGAACGCTGGGGAACCCGTAAAAAACCAGAGACTAAAACCGGCCGTGATCCCCGCCAGCAACCCGGTAGCGACCAGTCTGTGTGCAGCATTTCCCGGCCAGATTGCTCGATATACAGGCTCAGACGCTCCATCAGGGGAAGCTCTTCCAGTCGACGTTCCCAGGGTTGCAGATTTCTGAGGTATTTTTCCCGCAGAATACGCTGCAGCGTTGGTGTATGGTCTGCCAGTTCAAGGCGGTGCATCCGGCTCTTTAAACGACGGCGGACTTCACGTTTTTCACCAACCAGGGGAACAGTCAGTGGACTGAGCAAGGCAAACACAGCAATAAATACCAGCAGGGCAAATATCAGTTGTGGATTCATGGAGCAACTCCCAGCTCACCTGATGGGCCATACTGCCATTCGGTATCAAAGACATCCCTGGACAGTTCAATACCGTACAGTGCCAGACGGTGATAGAGTTCAGGCACCAGACCGGTTGCCTTGTAAACACCGGTAACCTGACCGGACTCGTCATGGCCACGGCGCTGGAAGCGGAAAATCTCGGTCATGGTAATGATATCCTGCTCTATTCCGTTCACTTCCTGAATACTCACAATACGACGTTTACCGTCTTCCATGCGTTCCAGCTGCACAACCAGGTCAATGGCAGAAGCGATCTGCTGCCGGAGGGATTGTTGGGAAAATGCCAGGCCAGTCATCTGTACCATATTATCCAGGCGTTGCAGTGCATCCCTGGGCGTATTGGCATGGTCGTTAGGGAGCCATCGTGCCCGGTGTTCATGGCCGTGAGCATATCCAGGGCCTCGGCTCCCCGAACCTCACCGACCACAATACGATCCGGTCGCATCCGCAAACTGTTTTTGACCAGCTCCCGCTGATTAATTTCCCCTTTGCCTTCCAGATTGGCAGGACGGGTTTCCAGGCGGACCACATGGGGTTGCTGCAGTTGCAGTTCGGCAGAGTCTTCTATGGTGATGATGCGGTCATCTTCAGGAATGCAGCCAGAGAGGGCATTAAGCAGTGTGGTTTTCCCGGTGCCGGTGCCACCGGAGACCAGGATATTCAAGCGCATCCTGACCATGGCCTCCAGGGTTCGGGCCATTTGTGGTGCCATGGCACCCAGTTCCGCCAGGTGCAGAAGGCTCATCCGGTCAACGGTGGCACGGCGGATGGAGAGGGACGGGCCATCCAGTGCCAATGGCGGAATAATCGCGTTTACCCTTGAACCATCGGGCAATCGGGCATCCACCTGTTGTCCTGTTTCCTCTATCTGTCGACGGGCCTGGTCATGGGGGAGCTTGCTCAGGCGGGGCAGATCAAGACGTTCCAGTAACTCTTCATGCACCCGTTGTTGCCAGTGATTCTGCAACTCCCTGAGGCGACGGGCCTGAAGACTATCCTCTTCGCTGGTCTCTTTGATCACTGGCGACGATAGTGAATTGATCCCGGGAAAGCCCAAGTTCACTTTCCGACAAGTCCAGCCAGCGCAGGGCATTGCGAAGGGAAAGCATATCCTGCTGAATAACCAGGCAGATATCGTCGGCCTGATCCTGGATAAAGGTACTGATATTGGTGGGAAACATAGGCAGGTCAATCACCACATCGTCCCGTCCCTGTTTCAGCAGTTTCAGCAGCCTGGCCAGCTGGTCGGTATCCGGGTCAGAATACGCCATCAGGTCTGGCTGCTTCATGGCCAGCACCTCAAGCCCACTCTCGTGTCTGGCCAGATAACCGGCCAGCGCCGTTTGATCCAGGGAAGGCAGTTCAGTCAGCACATCTTCAAGGCCATAATCGCTGTACAGATCCATAAACTGCAGCACCGAGCCCATTCTGAAATTGAGGTCCAGCAACAGGTTTTTCTGGTGACTGGTTGCCTTGATATGGGCCAGGTTACAGGCCAGAAAGGTGGCACCGGCACCACCGGAGGCAGAAAGCGCGGCAGTTACCCTTGCATGCCTGATGCTTGAGTTGGCCTGCCGATGTTTAAAAAGGGTTTCCAGAAGAGAAAGCAGTTCCTGGTTGCTGAATGGCTCTGGCAGATAATCACTGGCTCCGGCCCGCATGGCGGCTCTCATCAGCAATGGTTGATCGGCAGGGCCGATAACGATCAGCGTCGTTTTTCCGGCGGTGTTGTTTATTACCGGAAGCAGCGATGACAGGGCATTGAGTTGTTGCTCCGGTTGCTGGCCCAGTCGGTGAATGATCACGTCAACCGGTTGTTGTTGCTGGAGTAGCTGTGTGAATGTGTCTTCACTCTGCAGTAACAGGCGTTGGCTATTAATCTCCACTACTGGTGCCAGAATGGCATTCAACCAATCCAGGGACTGCTCTGAATCACCCGTCAACAGTACTTCCAGTTGTTCCTGCTTTTGTTCAGGATAGAGGGGTTCACGGCTGGCTGGTTTGGTATTTTTCATAGATAAACTCACTGACATCTGCCTTCTGACTTTATTATGGGTATTGTTCTTATCAGCTACTGCACGGCGTACCACTGTTTGTCCAACCCAGGCTCTCCCTGGGCAGAATAACCTGGAAAGGGGGCATGGCCATGGTTTTGGGGAACCCCATCAGATTGACCGGAGTGACAAATTCAAATGAATAGCCGCCACTCCCCTGCGCGAGTTGAGCCCTGACAAAACGGATGGAATCATAGGCAGCACAGTTAGCTGGGGAGGCAATGACGCTGCCATCCACATCCAGATAGGCCAGATCAATATTAAACAGCCCGGATTCTTCATCCACATCATCCAGAAAGACTCTGGCGGGCTCCAACATAAAAAAACAGGCAAACTGCTTTCTGGAAAGGTCATTTACACCGCAGGTTGGAGCAACGGGCATTTTCAAGACACGGCGGTTGGTCTCACATCGGCTGGCACCACAAGAGCCTGTGCCATTGTTCAGGTCATTCAGATAGTCGGAATAAATTTAGGGATAGTTCGAAGCCTGCTCTACTTGAGAGGGCCACCTTCTCCGGAATTCATATACTTGCCCTTCACTGTTTCCTCTGGGTCTGTACCGGGCAGAATAACGATTCAATACTGAGCAGGCCGAGCCAGTACAGGCTTCTTTATTCCTGGTAGCAAATTTTGAGTTGATATCGGCGCTGAACGCATCATTTCCAAAGGTGTTGATGCCCAGCCGGGTATTTAGGAGGGTTCCCGGGCGCAATGTAAAGGAACCATAACCAAACTCATCGACCACACGAGTGGGAGTATCCTCATACATGAGGACATTTTCACCACTGCCAAGCATGACCGACGTAATCTCGTATAGTAGTGGGGTGTTGAGTAATTGTTCATCAAACCCGGTTGTATCAATAAACATCCGGAAACCAATAACATTGTTCAGGTTGGTATCATCCAGGAATGACTCCAGAAAATGGTAAATTTTCGGGTCGTTAGTATCTGCTGGCCCGGGATCACCCAAATTATTGGTACAGGCCATAATTGGCGCAACGCTGTAGGCATGTTCCGGTGCCGGACCGGCGACAGCCGTCGCTGTTAATGTGGTATCTCCAACACCCGCCAGACCCAGCAAAATCGGGGAAACTGTTTCTGAAATACTGACGGCAAAACGCCCGCTCAAATCGGTGCTTACTCCCTCCGGGTCAGAGATATCGATATTCAAAGATTCCGTATTGCCGCCCATTGCCCGAATGGTGGCGAGAGCGTTGGCTTCCGCTGCGTTATAGGTCTCATCGGTAAAGTGATGCCGTTCTTTCATCACGCAACCGGTTAATGCCACTGATACCAGGGTGAGAAGAAGTATGGAACGTTTACTGTGGATCATTAGTAATCACCTCCCAGGTCATGACCGTACTCGCCTTCCGCACCGGCATGGGCTATTCGTTTCTGCGGGTTATCGGTTGCCGACTGAACTTCCAGCATCACCTGGCGGGCACCGCCAATGCTCATCAAACTGATGACACTGGCATCGTCGTCAGTTCCGGCAGCAAAACTCTGAGCCAGACGAATAGCGGAATCCTGAACGATGGCGTCGGATACTTCACCGGAAAGCACAATATCCCGGCCACTGCTGCGCACTTCAATGGTTTCTCCGGGCAGCAGGCGATACAGTTTACGCTTCAGCAGATTCAGGTCGTGGGTCACTTCAATATTGAGATTGGCCAGCAGTTGGTCCTTGTTGTCCCAGGCGTGAATATTGGTTTGTCCCAGGGCTTTGGCAACCACGTATACCTGACCACTGTCCAGTACCAGCAGGTCGGCAATATCGGGATTCCCCACCGAAATCCGGCCCGGCTTGCCCGCAAGATTGATCAGCCGTGACTGATTAATAGCCACCTGATGCTGATGATGACTGCCCCGTGAAATATCAATGGCGCTGGCCGCAAAAGTACGCTCGGGTATCAGTGGGGCTAATAACAGTGTCGAGTAATCTATGATTATCTTGGTTAATCTGCTTTTTTATTGCCTTATTCAACGGTTGCTACTACCTTGTTTCTGCCATCCTCGCTACGGGCGCTATTCTCGGTCAGCCTCCTAGGCGACCTCGTCTAGGTGACCCCGTCGGGACATGTTACAGCCCGACGTTAATCCCTACAGAAGAGCTGCGTAAGACTTACTCCGGTAAGCGGTGGCGTTGACGATGTAGATAAACCCAGATAATCCTGATTATCGTAGGTTTTTAGTAACGGTTGATAACAGACACAGTGAGAGACTGCCGAGAGCGCAGCCTTTGATGCACTTTCTGAAAAACCCTCTGGCCAGCTTCTTGAGAATAATTCGATTCGGTGAACATAACATCGTAAACACTACCCCTGATCAGTTGCTGGAAGCCAGAGAGGCCGGTTGCCCGGAAGCACCCGGGCTGACAGACTGGCCTTTCAGTCGGGTCAGCTCCCGGGAGGTGCCCCGGATAATCTGCAGCCGGTTATCTTCTACCTCCGGATACAAAGATTCTTCCGGATTGCGCAAAGAAAGTTGCAGGCTGCCACGGCTGCTGGCCAGCACCAGGGATTCGCTGTCCCGTGGTGAGACTTCCAGGGTCACCGAGCGCACCACCTGAGGGCGACCACTGTCGTTGATTGCCTGCTGGTCTACTGCCAGCACTACCACATCTGAAAGAAGAATTTCGGAGTTGTCCGTATTATTGGTGCCACCGCTGCGGGCAGTCTGGATAGACAGCACATCCACCCGGTCGCCGGGCAGTACAAAACCGGCAACACCACTGACATCGTTTACCCGAACGCTCACCGCCCGCATGCCCGGCTATACCCGGGTGGCCAGCAAACCACCAGTACCGGCATCGGTTAACCGTGCGGACATAATAATATCCCACGGCAACAGTGCATTCAGGGCCATCTTACCGTTTATTTCTGTAAGCCTGGTCAGGGCACCGTCGGGCAGATGCTCAAGGGCAATATCCATGGTGGAAAATTGCAGAATAACGCCGGTGGCAATGGCCAGGGCATAGGGGAAAATGCTGTGTCAATCTTTCCTTTCAGAGTCTTTCCAATTGCAGCAAAGTCTACTCCTGTAGCGGAGAAAAGTGCTGAAACTCCCGCAATAACTGCCCCAGCCAAAACCGCATACTCAACAGCAGCCAGCCCATCTTCTTCTTTAAGGAAATCGCGAATCAATTGCCTGATCATGTTAATCATCCTTTTACTAACTTTATAAATGTGATCGGTTTGGAAGCGATTGGTACTAATATCCCTGCAATCGCTGGACTTATATTAATCAGCTTGTGTCTATAGTTTGTGTGAATTTGGTCAATATTTTATCTGTATGCCATTTGAACGGATATTTCTTCGGTGAGTTCATACCCTGCGACAAGCCGAATCCTTTTTGATTATTATCTGTTGTCGCCGGTTTTGTCCGTGAGTGATTCCGGATGTTGAACCAGATAGTGCAGCCTTAACAGATGCAACTCATCATAAGAAACCTGTTCCTGCATGGCATCAAACAATGGGCGTAAACGATCAGTACCATGGGTGTTTATGGCTTCCAGAACACGAGCCTGTTGTGCAGGCAATAACCGGGACTGTTGGAGAAAAGCATCCGAAACCGGTAGATGAGCGACTTCCGTCTGGTATTTATAGAGATGGCTGAGCAGGGTAGACAGCTTCAGATTAAACTCCTCCTGAAGGCGGTTGAGACAGTTATGCTGGCTGAACGACTCCCCAACCTCAACATGTCTGCCCCGGCTTGTTGTTCGATAACGGGGGCGGCTGTTACTGGCAGAAGGTTGTGCAATCTCTTCTATCTGATGTTTTTCGCAGAATGACAGGATTTCATGGAGAAACGCATCCCCATAGTGATCCAGTTTTACCTGGCCAACACCACTGACCTGTAACAGGCTGTCTCTGGATTGTGGAAATCTGGCCGACATCTCAATCAGGGTTTTGTCGGAAAAAATAATGTAGGGCGGTACGTTCTCCTGATCTGCCAGCACCTTGCGACAGGCCCTGAGAATATCAAACAGCTCGTGGTTATAATCCGGGCTGCCCTGTTTTTCTGTTGCTGCTTTACTGGCGGGTTCTGCTCTTTGGGTGAGCCTGAGCTGGATTTGCTGAGCCCCTTTGAGCACGGCACGGGCATTGTCGGTCAGTTTTAAGCTGCCGTATTCCGCATCCTGAAGTACCAGGTTTTCCTGTATCAATTTACGGGCCAGCTGCTGCCACTGGGGTCTGGTCAATTCAGTACCGATGCCGTAGGTGGGAATCTGGTCATGTTGGCGCTCCCGGATTCTTTTGGATTTTGAACCTCGCAGCACATCAATCACATAGGACACACCAAAGAGCTGGCCTGTGCGATAGATGCAGGAGAGCAGTTTCTGGGCGGGTACGGTCACATCGGTAAAGGGTTGTTTTTCGGATAGGCAGTTGTCGCAGAGCTGACAGTTTTCCTGGCTATAGGCTTCACCAAAATAGTGCAGCAGCGGTGCTCTGCGGCACTCCTCGGATTCGGCATAGCCGATCAGGGCGTTCAGGTGCTGGTTGGCGATGCGCTGTTCCGAATCGGGTTTCTGGTTGATAAAGAACTTGACCTTCTGAATATCGCCATAGCTGAACAGGAAGTGGCAGTTGGCAGGCAGTCCGTCCCGCCCGGCACGACCGATCTGCTGATAGTAGCTTTCAATATTCTGGGGCATATCAAAGTGGAGGACAAAACGAACGTTGGATTTATTGATGCCCATGCCAAACGCCACGGTGGCCACCATGATCTGAATATCATCCCGGATAAAAGCGGACTGGTTGGCTTTGCGTACTTCACTGGCAAGTCCGGCATGATAGGGCGCTACGGAACAACCGTTATCAGCCAGAATCTGCGTCAGTTCATCCACCTGTTTCCTGGAATTGCAGTAGATAATGCCGGACTGGTTCTGGTATTTCTCAATCAGTTTCAGGGTCTGGTCAACAGGCTTCTTTTTCTCAATCACCTCCAGAAACAGGTTGGTCCGGTTAAAGCTGGCGATAAACTCATTGCTATCGGACATCTGCAGGCTGGTTTTTATATCCTGCTGTACCCTTGGTGTGGCGGTGGCTGTCAGTGCTACACAGACGGCATTTGGAAAGTGTCGGCGCACCTCCGCCAGTTGCCGGTATTCCGGGCGGAAATCATGGCCCCATTCGGAGATGCAGTGGGCTTCATCAATGGTTAGGCAGTCGATGTTTAGGGTGCTGAGCAACTGTTGCGTACGTTCCAGCATCAGGGTTTCCGGTGCCATATACAGCAGCTTGATATTGCCATTCTGTACCTGGCCCAGGGTGTTATGATAATCCGCACTGCTCAGGGTGCTGTTTAACAGGGCGGCAGGGATGCCCAGAGACGTCAGTTGATGAACCTGATCTTCCATCAGGGAGATCAGCGGCGAGATCACCAGGGTCAGGCCCGGAAAGATCAGCGCCGGGATCTGGTAACAGATAGACTTTCCACCACCGGTGGGCATGATGGCCAGCGTGTCGTTACGAGCCAGTATGTTGTCAATAATGGCGCTCTGGTGTGAGCGAAATGCATCGTATCCAAAGACGGAATTGAGTATTTCTAGTGCTGGTGCGGACATAGCTATTTGGATTCAGGCTGTTTCAGGATAGAAATTCCAGTGGTTGTCCTTTTTACCGTCTTTATGCTGCCATTTTCAACTTTATTTGCTGGTTCAAAAAGGCTGGCCCGTGGAAATTGTATGGGAATTTGCATTGAAGTTATTTTCACCAGCACAGGAGAACAGGCAATTACCCTTTGCCCTCCGTAGCCTTTTGGTTTTAAGCAAGAATAGCCTTCCCACTGTTTTTTGCTAAGAAAAATACTCAGGGTGTGTCTAGTTCACGGTTTCAATGTATTTGACGGGTTCTCTTTATCAATGAAGCCCAAACTCCGTTCGTCCTGAGCGGAGTCGAAGGGCGCAAACTCCATACCCTGAGGACTGTGCCAATCACCCTTCGACTCCGCTCAGGGTGAACGGAGAATACACCCCAAACTCATTGAAATGGTGGGCCAGGAGCACTTGTCACCTCTAATGGTTTTTTTGAGTCTTAACGGCATACCGCACATTTCCCGACTTTGTTTTTCTTGTTGAGGTTGTCATACTTGACCGCTATTTTTTTCAGGGTTCTGAGGTCGTGTTTCACTACTTTTATTGGGTAGTAAATGCGTAGCAAATACGTAGCAAATGGCAGTCGATTTCGGGGTTTTTCAGATTATGTCAGTGGACCTTAGTGGTTAATGAATCAACCTATAGCTAATAAAGAGACAACGGTGGTTTCACCGGGTCGGCGATTTTCCGTGGCACCAATGATGGACTGGACGGACCGACACTGTCGCTACTTCCACCGCGTCCTGTCTGAGCGGGCACTGCTGTACACCGAGATGGTCACCACCGGTGCCCTGGTGTTCGGCGATAAAGACCGCTTTTTACAGCATGATGCATTTGAATACCCATTGGCCATTCAGCTCGGTGGACACGATGCCAGCGACCTTGCCTTTTGTGCCGGGCTGGCGGAAGAGCGGGGTTATCAGGAAGTGAACCTGAACGTGGGTTGTCCCAGTGACCGGGTGCAAAATGGCCGTATCGGTGCCTGTCTGATGGCAGAGCCGGAAACCGTAGCCAATGCTGTCAGAGCCATGAAAGAGCGTGTATCCATTCCGGTAACGGTAAAGCATCGCATTGGTATTAATGGTCGCGAGTCCTGGGAAGAGTTGCTGGACTTTGTCGGTACCGTAGCACAGGCGGGGTGCGATACCTTTATTGTTCATGCCCGTATTGCCGTTCTGGAAGGGCTTTCTCCGAAGGAGAATCGGGATATTCCGCCGTTAAAGCCAGATTGGGTGTATGCGCTTAAAACTCAGTTTCCCGGGCTGAATATTTCTATCAATGGCGGGATCAAGACCTTTGAGGAGATCGATCATCACCTGCAGTATGTGGATGGAGTGATGCTCGGTCGTGAAGCCTACCAGAATCCGTATCTGCTATCGGAGGTGGATGGTCGGCTCTATGGTTGTCAGCAGCCCGTGAAGAGTCGCGCTGAAGTGATCGAGAAGATGCTGCCCTATATTGAGTCAGAGCTTGCCAGGGGAACATGGCTTAGCCATATTACCCGCCATATGCTGGGGCTTTATCACGGTGTACCCGGCGGCCGTCGTTTTCGCCGGCATATCAGTGAAAATGCCCATAAAGCCGGTGCCGGGATTGAAGTGCTGCTTGATGCTGTCAGGCTTGTGGAAAGCGTGTAATACATGGGAGCCTGTCGGACTTAAGACTGTCCTACTGCGGTTGCGGTAAATTGGTCTAAAAATTCCTGCTTCTTCGTCAAATAGCCCCGCTATTCTCCTCAGAAGCAGAAATTTTTATCCTCAATTTCTCGCTACCCTCGCTACGGACGCTTAAGTCCGACAGGCTCCCGGGAGGCAATGTGCAAACCAACGTCAGGCAGTCACCTCTGGCTGCCTGCAACGCTCCAGTTGTTTAACCAGGTCACTGAAGGCCTTCTGGTTGTTTTCATTCAGGCTCATCAGTGTCCTGTGGGCTTCCAGTACCCGGGCATGAATGGATTCCTCACTGCACTCCTCGCATTCAATGTCCTGGTATTCGCAGGTCTGACCGGCGACATCTTCAACAATGATAAAGATTCGCTCAAAACCCATGCTCATAAGGATTCTGGTGATATCAGGGCGGGGAGATATCAGCACTGGCCGCTGGTCTATCTGCTTTCTGGCCATAATGGATAATTTCGCCAATAGCCCCAGTGACGTGCTATCGATGGTTTCCGCCTCTGAAAGGTCAACAATCACAGAACGAAATCGCGGCTCTTCGAACATGGCCTGAAGCAGATTCTCCAGACTGGAGCAGAGGGTGAGTCGAACTTCTCCGATCAGCTTCAGTACGTAGGTACCTTCGCTTTCGGCAAACTGAATTTTTCCGGGTGTCATAATCAGTATCGAGCCAGTATTAACATTGCAATGTCATCAGGAGCTTCCTGAATATCATTGAGTCCCAGTCTTTCGGTCAATGTTGCTATGGTGTCGGCACCTTCTCCGATAACCGATAATAAATGATCTTCCTTTTCTTTGAGGCTTTTCTGGGGCAAAACCTCAAGAATACCATCTGATAGAATAGTTAAGCTGAATTGCCGGGGCAAGTCTATAATGACATCCTCATAAACAGCATCCTCAAACAATCCTACCGGTAAGCCTTTGCCTTCAAGAAAACGGACCTGTTTGCCTTCTTCAGCGATCACGGGTAATGGAAAATGTCCGCCAAACGAGTAGGTAAGCGTCTGGTCACGGGTATTGACTATGCCACCAAACACCGTGACATGTTTTCCCAGTCCGGTTTTCAGCAGGCTCTGGTTGATGTAGCTCAACACATGTGAAGGTTTGACCCTGATTTTACCGCCGTTGTTGTGATAGTCCTGAAGCAGGCTGATGGACATGTGCTTGAGAAGCACGGTAACAAAAGCAGATGACGCGCCATGCCCGGAGACATCGGCCAGATAGAAGGCAAAACTGTGGTCACTGAGCGTGAAATAGTCGACAAAATCCCCGCTTAAATAGAGGGATGGGATGATGTTGTGGTCAACTTTGAAATTCCTGTATTCCAGCGGGTGTCTGGGCAGCATATTCATCTGCACCTGACGGCCGGCTTTCTGGTCCTCCTGCAGCAGGGTCAGGCTGCTCTTCAAAGAGTTGATGGCTTCTTCGAGGCTGGCCCGGTAGCGCTTGTTTTCCATCAGTAACTGGGCTTTTTCAAGAGCCCGGTGGATGGCGTACTCTAATACCTCAAGATCCACGATCGGCTTCACCAGGAAATCGCTGGCGCCAAGGTGCAGGGCTTCTACCACATCGGTCATAACGCCAGCGCCGGAGACAACAATAAAGGGTATGTCACTGGCTTCACTGCGCACCTGGCTCAGCATGGTGAGTCCATCCATGATCGGCATGCGAAGATCACACAGAATCAGGTCCGGATGGCAGTCACGAAAAATATGCAGGCCCTGTTGTCCATTTCCGGCTTCATGGGTTTTGAAGCCAATGCCTTGCAGGTAGGCGACAATGCTTTCACGTACTATAGTGTCATCATCGATGACCAGAATGGTACTGCCGGTCATGGATACACCCGCAAAGTAAAGTGAAGATAAGGACCCACGTGAACCCGATACATTCGGATAAAAAAACCACATTAAAATGTAAAGTTAAGGGAAAAATACTCCCAAGCTGCCTTGGCTGCAAGCGGGAGTATTGGCAAATTAATGTGTTTGCTTAAAGTCATCTGAGCCAATGACTGATGTGATTGTCATTGACGGTTTATAGTTAGAAGTCATCTTCAGGCAGCTGGCCGGTGATCAAATATTCACGTCTTTGTAAATAAGTGTCCCGGATAAACGTGTAACGGTCTCCAAGAATCAGCTCTTCAGCATCCAGGAATTGAGCGCGACGATTGATAAGGTCAATGCCGTCGAGAATCCAGCGATCCCGCTCAGAGTCATGATAGGCTACCGGATTGGTGAATGCATCAGGAATTCGGCCAACACCGGAACGGAACGTACTCGGGCCAAGTAACGGAAGCACAAGATAAGGTCCGGAAGGCACCCCCCAGTTGGCAAAAGCCAGCCCGAAATCGCTGTAGCGCTTATCAAGCCCCATGGGCGTTGCTACATCAATCAGGCCAAGAATACCCGCCGTTGAATTGATGATGAAGCGGCCCGATGACACCAGTGCATCCTGCCCTTTGAGCTGGACGCCGGCGCTGGCGATATTTCTCAGTTCCCCGAGGTTGCTGAAAAAGTTGCTGACTAAGGTTTGCACCGGCCCGGGGGTGACAAAGTGGTAGGTCTTTGCCACTGGCTTCAAGGCATAGTGATCCAGGGTGTCATTCAGTTTGAACACCCGGCGGTTCCAGCTCTCCAGTGGATCATCGTAAGAGACGGGTTCAGTGCCAAACGTCAAAGCGGGAAAGAGTGTCAGTACCATTACGACAACTGAACGAACAATAAACGCAGGAGAATGATTCACACGTTTGATCCTTGATTCCTTGTTAATTTTCAACCTCTTCAATGACTCTGGCACACCTGTTTTCTGTTGCATGCAATGACGGGATGAGTTTCGCAAAGGGTTTTCCTGGACGGTTAGCTGTCGGGATGAGTTATAAAAAAAACGATTAAGAGGCTATTCTAACTTGATCTCATGTACTATTGCCAACCCATAGTCAGCTTCAGAGTCAGAGGTTGAGAACAATCTCCCTGTCCCATCGCCATTGTCCAAGTGTCCCGGTATCACCCCGCCTGACTGGGTGAATCAGCTGTCGGGTTAAAGCCCGGAGTCTGTTTGGCCCCATCGCCCCATCGACGTAACAAAATCACGGACGGGAACGCAACCGCATACATCGTCAGCGAATACACCGCTGCTGGCAGGGCCAGGTCTGGCAAGCCTGTGCTCACGCCACTGATCAATACCGTCAGGGTCAGAGCCATGGGGGAATTCTGAATGCTGGCTTCAATGGCAAGGGTTTTGGACTCGGTACGGGTGAGACTAGACAATCGTACCAGTATTAAACCAAAACACGTCATCACAATGGGTAAGAAAAGAAGTCCCATAACCACTTGGGAAAAGTTAGTCATAACATTTTCGGCGGCGGACGCCACTGCACCAAGCACGATGATGGTCCACAGTGCGTAAGCCAAACGTTCGAGCCCGGTTTCAATCTTTACTGCAATCGACGTTTTAAAATGGCGGAAGACCACCCCGAGTGATACCGGCGTCGTGGTAATCAAAAAGGTGACCAAGGCAATGTCACTGAAGGAATACTGGTTTAATGCATCGCCCAGGAAATGGGTCAATGACAGTGACACCAGGAAAGGAACAGACACAAAGGCCAGAATACTGGTATTGAATTAACTTTTGTAGAGTGGTCAAAGAGAGGCATAGGAAGTTCTTTTTGCTGCTGAAAACTCAGAAACCATAATCCGCTGCCCTCACTTGTGGGAGCACTGGTTTGGACAATCACATTAATAGTGCATCGGGAATAAATATCTCGTTATTCTTTAATGATATCAAAAATTATTTTTTTATTTATAAAATATTTATTTGGCTGGGAAACTAATTAATAACTTTCCACTCTAAAACAAGAGTTCAAATTAATCGATTTTAAATAAAAACATAGAGAGGGAATGATCATGGGACCTGTAACTGATAATCCGGTGAAAACCCTGGCGGCCAATGCTGGGCCGGATACGGCTTATTCATCCGCCATCAAGGGTGTGAACGATGGAGCCAATGCAATACATCAAACAACCAAAGCTGCGGTTGATGACCTGGGCTTTAACAAGCCCGGTTTGATCAAATGGGGAAAATGGCTTGTTGGCAAGCTTGGCCCGTTTGGATACCTTGCCACTATTGTGCTTAGCCCGATACTTATCCCTGCCTCTCTGGCCTATGATGCAGGCAGAGGCATGAAACTCCTGTTCCGCAAGATTGCCAGGGTTGAAGAGCCGGTGCAAAAGCTCCTGCCAATGGTGGAAAAGCAGGTTCAGGAAGTCGGGAAGCTTAAGCATCACAAACAAGAATCTGATTCCAGACATGCACAGGTTTCTGACCAGCTGGCAGCCTGGAAGACCCACTCTGGTGAGTTAAAGAGCCTGAACGATCAGGTTAATGATCAGGCAAAGCAGTTGGAGCTTAAATTAAAACGGGAGCAGATGAGAAATCATGAGCTCAATCATCTGCTTGAACTTTTAGCCAATCGTGCAGATGGTCTTGAGAGCAATAATGCAGATAACCGTAATCGTTATCAGGATATAAGAGTTGCATTGGAGAAACAACTGGCTGAAAAATCGGTACGCATTGCAGAGCTTTCCAAAGAGCTTGAAGCAGCCCGGCAGCAACATGATCATGATCTGGAAGGTGATATGCGGACCAGACAGGAACAGGCTGATGTAATTCATAATCTTGAGAGCAAATTAGCAGCAGACCAGCAGCGAATGTCTGATTTAGAGGGTCTTTACGAGGCAGAGATATGCAAATTATCAGGTCGGCATCTCTTTGAAACGATGAAGTCAGATAATCAGCATAAGCTTGAATTGAAGGAGCTTTCGGCGACGCATCAATCTGATATGGATAAATTAGCGGGTGGTTATGAAGAAGCTATTAAGGATATCGAGGCTGAAAACGAAGAGCAGGTTCAAAAGCTGAAGGCGGAATGCAGCGAATTGGATCAGATGATGAAAGATCAATGTGCTAATAATGAGAGTCTGCAGTTTGTGGAAACATCGCTTAGAGCCCAGGTATCTCAGCTTGAACAACAATACAGTCAATCTTGTGATCAATTAACGAGTTTGAAGGAGCAATACAGTAATCTGCTTAAAGAAAAAGAAGCGGAAGCAAAGGCCGAAATTCATGCCCGATCACAGCTTGAGAATCATATTAAGCAACTTCAGGCGACACTGGATATTCCAAAGGATTCACCTGGAGTGCAGACATCTGAAGTCACAGTAAGTGAACCCCGAGTGCGGGTCGATATGTCTGCCCAGACAGAGATTGGTTCCTCGGATGCTGATTACCACATGGTTGAAGGTACCCTGGCAGGAGCGGGGTTTGAATTACTGATAAAACAGGCAGTTTCTGAGGACGAAGAGTCGCTGGGTATGCCTGTCCACGGTAACTCGGAGCAGGAAGTGGTAAACGTCAATGTCGGTACTCAATCTGAGCTGGAAAATATAACCGATAAGCTTCATGTTGCAGAAAGCAGTGTTCTGGACCTTTCTAATGAGTTGCGTGACCTCAGGGAAAAACTTAAAAGTAACGAAGGTGATGTAGCTCGTTTGGTGGAAGAAAATAAACAACTGTCAGAAGAAAAAGCAAAGCAAGATGAAGATTTAAATTCTCTGGAAATGTTGATTAGTGGAGAACGTTCGGATAGTGCGGATTTAACAGGTTTAAAAGGAGCATTAAAAGACAGGCTTGAAGCTGACGCTATGACAATCGGGGAGCTGGACGCTAAATTAAAATCTATTGATGAAGCAAAGCTCAAACTGCTGACACAAAATCAGGAATTGCATTACGAGAATGAGCGTTTATTGCAAGCAGTCAATCAATTTGAGGCGCTGCAGGAACAACAGGAAAAATTCATTGAACTTAATAAGGAGCTGCAGCAACAACAAAAGCAAGACGATCAAAGTACCGCTGAATTACCTCGGACTGAAACGCCTGGGTCAGTAGCTGCAAATGAGGTAGTAGAATCCGAAAATGTTGAACAAAAGCCATAACGCCAGTAGCAACCCAAAGGACGGCATTATCGCAAGCAACAGTTCGGCTGGATAGTGTCATGATTGGTTTAGTGAAGTGGCCCTATAGCCAGCTCTACAAATCCTTGTATCTGGCTTTTGATTACGGAGCGAAGCCCATGGCCTCATGGACATGGAAAAAGAGTACGGCTATTGCCGATTCTATACGGCAGAGCACCGGTTGGCTTAGTCGGAAGATATGGGCAAAAACGCCTGATCGGGCCGATTCCTGTGCTAACACGGACAGTCTGCCAGTGTCTTCCAGGCCGGAAGCGGATACTTCAACTTTACCCGATAATCCGGAAGTTTAGTTACGGCTATGCTATCCGGTTTATTCCTTGCATAGTCAGCCTCCGAGAAGCCTGCCTTACTTAATACTGTCCTGCGCGGCAACTGCTCCTGCGTTCCCCTGATACATGGTTTCAATGTCATTGATGGGTTCTCTATCAATGACGCCCAAACTTTGTTCATCCCAAACGGAGTCGAAGGGTGTAAACACCATACCCAAGACTGTGCCAATCACCCTTCGTTCGTGCATCCTGCGCTGAGATTACACCTCAAACTCATTGAAACGGTGTGCCTGCTCCTGCATCCATGCAGTCGTGCGGTTGCGATAAATGGGTCTAAAACCCCGAACAACCCGATTGTCGAGTTTTCTCTCCCTGGTTTTCAGATAATGAGTTATCGGATATTGAAATTAAAACACTGTCTTTTGATTTTAAAAAAAATATGAATTCATGCAACTTTCTCCAGCTTTATCTTCTCCAAGCATTGTTATTTTGGCCCAACAAAAAATGCAAGGTAATAAAATGTCTTATAGCAATATCATGACAACTCCCCCCGCGCCCAGCTTATATACTGGTGTGCCGCCGTCTGCTCCCGAAACGGGGCAGGGGCAGGGGCAGGTTTCCTGGGGGGGGAATAGAGTATCTGATCACAAGGCTGACATGCCTCATTTGTCAGGGCATCAGGAAGGGCGAGCTCCATCATTTGATGGCTCTCCCCCTTTTGATGGTCGTGTTGTTGATCATGTTAACCCTGAGGCTATGTTCAGGTTGAAGGATCACAACAATGAGCTGAGGAAGCAGAAAAATGAACTTCGCATGGCACTTCGTGACACCAGGGAAAAACTAAAAGCCAGTGAACAACGAAGTCATCAACTGGCAAAAAGAGCTGATATTACTCCTGACAGATATACTGAATTATTAGCGACGGAGCGAAGATCCTCAAGATGGGAGAATTCGAGCCAGCGCATGACTGATTGTACGGAGCGACTCCTGGACTCTCACCAAATGGCCGGTCAAACAATCGAGATGCTACTGGCGAAGAATGAATCATTAACTGAGTTACAGGGGCAGATGAGTGACACTCTTAATAGTGTCAACCATGAGCTCAAAGGGGAGAGAGAGCAATCAGAGCAGGCTCAATTGAAATGGAGCGAGGCAGAGCAAGAGGTAGCCCGACTAAACACTGAGTTGCAATCTGCGCATGCGGATAAACAATCTCTGGAAGGTCAGCTCAATCGCGCGTTAGACCATGCAAGCAATGCTGAAGGCAAGATGTATGCAGAGGCTGAGAAGAATCTTCAGCTGAAATCCGCAATGTCAGAGCTGGTGACTGAAAAGTCAGGGCTGTCAGCGACCATTGAGAACATGGATCGTCGCGTGGCTTTTTTGAACAAAGAGATTGAGCGGGATGGGCAGGCGCTGTCTGCAACAAACCTGGAGAAGAACCAGTTAAAAGAAGAGTTGGACTCATATCGGAAAAATGAGACCCGGTTGCAAAATGAACTACATAACACGAAAACCAGTCTGGAGGTTGCCAATGACCAACTGACCCGCTCGGAGAATTTATTAAGTGATACACAAAATGAACTTTCGGAAATAAAGAAAGAGGCACTTTCCCTGGAGCAACAGCTGACCAGGGTTCAGGCGGATAAAAATCACGTATCGGAATGCGCCAGGCAACTGCAGACCACGCTAAAGGAGAAACTGGAGTCAATAGAAAACCTCCAGACTGAACGTGCACGAATGGGAAAAGAAGTTGACTCTTTACGGGAGGAGGTGGGTCAAAGTAAGGGACGGGTCGCTCACCTGGAGCAAGAACTGAAAGCAAGCGAAAGAAATATTAAAGGTTTAGAGCAACGAATCGAACAACAGGTGTCAGAACTTGGCACTATGCATCGCATGGGAACGGAGTTTAATAATACAAAAACCCTTAATACAGAGTTGCAGCAGAAAAATCAGAAACTAACGGGTGAATTGGAAACAGCTCATAAGCAGGCCAGGGATAACCGGGCCCTGTACGATGCAACTTTACTTGAAAAGGGTAAAACGGATCAGGCTCTGATGAAGGAGCAGAAGTCTCATAAAACAGATATTGAAAATTTTCAAAAAACGATCCAGAGTCAACAGGAGTCAATTCAGACTCATTTGTCATCAATTTCGGCGCGTGAGAAAGAAATTCGTGATCTGAACACTCAGGTACGTGGCCTTGGTGCCGAATTGGCTACCGCTAAAGCTGAAGGTAATAAGGAAGAAATTCAAAGACTACGCCACGATGTTGCCGTAAAAGAACAAAAAATTGCGATACTTCAGGAACAGCAAAGGGTATCCCAGACACAGATAGATACGCTGCGTGAACAGATCGATCAGCTGCAGCAAAAACTGGCTGAATCTGAACTGGAGTGTAAGAAGGGGGTGGCAACCATCAATGGTCATATGTCTTTAATGAATAAAGCAGAAGTTGAGATCCGGGAGCTACGAGAACAACTGGAGGGAATCAACAGTATTAAAAAAAGCATTCTTGAACTGAAAGGTGGTGTACAAATGACTGGTAAGCGTATGGATGACTTCAGTGTTCGTTTACAAAATTGTGAGGGAAAAATACAGGAATTTATCAGCAAAATAGAATCAATTATTAATATCCCGAACCTTGGACCAATGGTGAATGATATAAAGAGTGAATTGAAAGGGCTGGGTAAAGAGTTCTCGACGATAAGAACGGAGCAGGGGCAGAACGAAAATAGACTTGCTTCTCTGGAATCAAGAACAGAGCTGCTGGAAAGTACCAGCAAGACAAGTGTCACCATTAAAAGAGAAGAGAGGTCTATTGAGTCAGGCCCTTCTTCATTGGTGATGAGTACGCCTGGCTTTGATGACCTGTCCCAGTATGAGATCCAAAGAGGGCTCGCTGCCGACCTGGGGGTTGAGGGTGCAGCCAGCAGTATCAGCCAGAGTCGCCTGGACCAGACTGGTGTGGATTCAGCGTACACTTCATTGCAATTACAGAGTCAATCAACAGCTGATGGAACAATGGTTCAATCAAGGCCGACCCACCTGCAGGATGGCTCCAGCTTGATAGGCGGCCTGACACCGATTGGGCGTTATGGGGACGGCTTTTCATCCTCGGAGGATAACTACTTGCGTGATCCTTCCCCTGACATTCAGGAACTATTAAATGAGAATTTTGACTCTGAATCTCGTTCGGAAAGTATTGACCATAGTATGAGTAGTTCGAGGGATATGGACACCATGGAGTCGTTAACAATGCCACTCAACGGAGATAGCAGCGACGAAGCGTGACACTAATCATCTGGCTGAGGATACCTCTGAAGCGATTCAGAGGTATTTTTATGTGTATGGAATGAATACCTCTGTGAAAAAATTGTTTCAATCCGGAACGCTGCCGATGGCAGTCCCCATTTTTATTTTGTTGTCTGGCTGGTGGTGTTCAAGCCAGCCCAAATCATTTGTCTCAGGGTTCCGCTGGTGGGCATGTGAACACGATGATAGTCCCCCGGGGAGAGGTAGATAGTCATAAACAGGCCATGCTTGAATCGGCTGGCCAGCTGATTGTCTCCGGCAAATAACGCTGAAAGGCTGTAATCATGTTGCTTTGCCTGAAAAATCCGGCCGTTGTCAACAGCTCCCATCTGGCTGATAGTGCCATCTACCGGGCTGATGATCAGATCCGGGTCGTCCGGGAGCGGGCGTGCCCCTTTTTTCAGGGCGCGTGTGAAAAAGTCGTTAAAGTTCCGATAGTTATCAGGATGCTCATGGAGCGCTTCACTCAAATCGATGTTATTTCTGGCGGTGAATTCGCTGATTAACTGATTTTTAAGCCATGGCCATTTTTTTTCAGCGAGGGAGTGAGCCAGATAGTTGATCAATTGGTGAGGCAGCAGCCTTTGCAGGTAAGGGGGGACGCTGTAAGCAGTTTCTGACTGGGCAGGGGGCTGCTCAGCTATAGAACATTCAGAAAAGCTGATAATTGCTGTCAGAATAATGCAGCCGGTCAGTAGTATTCGCTGTAAACAGAGCATGCAGGGTATCGCGGTCAGTGCCTTCCAGGTAGTTGGTTAAAAGATTAGACCGCGAAAAGAGAAAAAAGTTACCCGGGAATCGGGTTTCTGAAGTCAATAACTTCAGGACAGGGACCCCTTGAGGGATCCCATTGATTAGCTACTTACGCTTCACCAGCCCCCTGGGAGGCACGGCAAACGTAGATATCAGCCACAAGGCCATTGGAGCAGGTCGGATAGTGTTCAGTAACCGCCTGTGTGACCGCATCCACTTTTTCCGCTGGAATCAGTGCAACGACGCAACCGCCAAAGCCGCCACCGGTCATTCTGACACCGCCTTCACTGCCAATCACCGCTTTGACAATATCAACAATACCGTCGATGGGCGGTACGGTAATCTCAAAGTCGTCCCGCATGGAGAGATGGGATTCAGCCATTAATCTGCCCATGGCTTCCAGGTCACCCCTGCCCAGTGCTTCGGCAGCGGCCAGGGTGCGATCATTTTCAGTCACCACATGGCGGGCCCGCCGGTAGGTCAGTTCATCCAGTTCGCCCTGGCTGGCTTCCAGCTGGTCCAGGGTGATATCCCGCAGGGCTTTGACGCCAAAGTGCTGTGCTGCTGCTTCGCACTGTGCACGACGGGTGTTGTATTCGCTGTCTACCAGGCCACGTTTGACATTGGAGTTGATAATCACCACCGCCGCATTTTCAGGGATGGGCACCAGTCGGGTATCCAGGGATCGACAGTCCAGCAGCATGGCATGGTCTTCCTTGCCGCAGGCGGAAATCATCTGGTCCATAATGCCGCACTTGCAGCCAACAAACTCGTTCTCTGCCTGCTGGCCAATCAATGCCAGCTCTTTCAGGCTGACATCCAGTCCGGCCATTCGGGTCAGGGTCAGTCCGGTAACCACTTCCAGACAAGCGGATGAACTGAGGCCGGCACCCTGGGGAACATTGCCAATAATGGCAATATTGACACCCTTGAGGCTCATTTCCTTTTCCAGCAGTACGGTGGCGACACCACGGACGTAGTTGCTCCAGAAGGCTTCTTCACTGTGCGGAACCGGCAGGGACAGTTCAAACTCGGTTACCTGCCCGTCGTAACTGTGCGCCGTGGCCATGACTTTCTGGTCATCTCTGGGAGAAGCCGCAATCACTGCCTGATAGTCAATGGCACAGGGCAATACGTAACCATCGTTGTAGTCGGTGTGCTCACCAATCAGATTGACCCGGCCAGGTGCCTGGAAATAGTGGGTTGGCTGATGACCGAAGGTTATCTCGAAAAGTTCAGTCAGTGTTTGTTTCTGGTTCATCTTACTTTCCATAACTCGGAGCAATCTTAAAGGCTTTTTGCTGGTTCAGCGCAGTTTTCCAGATAATGCACATCGGACAGTTCGCGCAGACGGGCGGCAGCCTGTTCCGCGGTCAGGTCACGCTGGGTTTCTGCCAGCATTTCAAAACCCACCATAAACTTGCGAACGGTTGCTGATCTCAGCAGTGGTGGATAGAAATGAGCGTGCAGTTGCCAGTGACTATCATCAGTACCTGCCTCACCCGGATGACAGGGCGCACCATGCCAGCCCATAGAGTAGGGGAATGACGTCTGGAACAGATTGTCGTACTTTGTCGTCAGTTTTTTCAGGATGTCGGCCAGGGCATCACGTTCCACTTCGGTCAGATCCGGCATGCGCAGCACCTGTCGCTTGGGCAGCAGGAGCGTTTCAAACGGCCAGGCCGCCCAGTAAGGGACCACGGCAATCCAGTGATCATTTTCAACGACGGTACGTTCACCGGACTCAGATTCCCGCAGGGCGTATTCAACCAGCATATTGGTGCCTTTTTCCTGCAGCCATTGACGTTGGTTGTCGTCTTCTTTGCGCGCTTCGTTGGGCAGAAAGCTGCTGGCCCAGATCTGCCCATGGGGGTGGGGATTGGAACAGCCCATCACGGCCCCTTTATTTTCAAACAGCTGTACCCAGGGGTAACTCTGTCCCAGTTCGATAACCTGTTCTGCCCAGGTATCAACCACCTTGCGGATTTCCTGTTCGGTCAACTGTGGCAGGGTTTTACTGTGATCCGGTGAAAAACAGATCACCCGTGCTTCTCCCCTGGCGGAGCTGCTCTGGAAAAGGTCTGACTCGCTGGTTGCATCCGGGGTATCCGTCAGCAGTGCCGGGAAATCATTGGGGAAAATGTAGGGATCGGTGTAGTCCGGGTTGTGGTCACCGGTAATACGGTCATTTCCCGGGCAGAGAAAGCACTCAGGATCATGCACGGGGCGAAAGTCCGGCGCTGTTTTTTCCACCTGCCCCTGCCATGGGCGTTTGGCACGATGGGGAGATACCAGTACCCAGTCGCCAATCAGCGGGTTGAATCGACGGTGTGGGTGATCAACAGGATTAAATGGTGTCATTGGTTAAATCCGTTCGGGTTTTCTGACTGCCAGCGCCAGGTATCGATGGTCATATCGTCAACGGTGCGGGTGGCTTTCCAGCCCAGCTTTTGTTCTGCATAGGCCGGGTCGGCGTAACACTGGGCGATATCCCCGGGACGGCGTGGCTGGATTTGGTGAGGCAGTTGTTTGCCACAGGCTTTTTCAAAGGCGTGCAGCATATCCAGAACACTGCTGCCTTTGCCGGTACCCAGGTTATAGGTGTGGACACCCTGATCGGTCCAATGGGTACGCAATGCTGCCAGATGGCCAAGGGCCAGATCAACCACATGGATATAGTCACGCACACCGGTACCATCGTGGGTCGCGTAGTCGTTACCAAAGATGTTGAGCTGCTCCAGCTTGCCAACGGCTACCTGGGCAATATACGGCATCAGGTTGTTGGGTATACCACTGGGGTCTTCACCGATAAGACCGGATTCGTGGGCACCCACCGGGTTGAAGTAGCGTAGAATACTGAAATTCCATCGATCATCGGAAGCCGCCGTATCACGGAGGATCTCCTCCACCATGAACTTGCTGCGTCCATAGGGGTTGGTAACCTGGCCAACCGGGAAGTCTTCCCTGATCGGCACTTCATGGGGGTCGCCATACACGGTGGCAGAAGAGCTGAACACCAGGTGTCGTACGTCAAACTCACCCATGACTTCCAGAAGTTTTACCGTTCCGTTGACGTTGTTATCAAAATAAGCCAACGGTATCCGGGTAGACTCACCAACGGCTTTTAACCCGGCAAAATGAATCACCGCTTCAATGGTGTGTCTGGTGAATACGGTGCGCAGGGCCTCTTTATCGCGTATATCCACAGGATAAAAAGCGGGCTGCTTACCCGTCAGGCTTTCCACCCGGTGTAGCGCGGTCTCATGGCTGTTGCACAGGTTATCTACGACGACCACGTCATAACCGGCATTCAGTAATTCCAGACAGGTGTGGCTGCCAATGTAGCCAGCCCCGCCGGTGATCAGGATACTCATTGTCTACCTCGTTCAGGCAGCTTGTCTGCCCGTTAAATAATCGATTGTGGTCATTTTAAGAACAGGCAGCAGGATATTTCTTTTACGGTTTTTTTCTTGTTTTTCCCGAAAACAAAGATTTGTGCCACGGCAATGGGTATCATTGTGGGGCTTTTTGATAAGGGTCAATATTTGTGAGCAGTCAGCAGCTATTGTCGGTCAGGCAATGTCGTGGAACCGGTCGCAGAACCGAAGGTGTGGTCCCCATGCCTGGCTCGATTTCCGATATTCAGGGGGACATCTTTTATATCGAAAACCGGGCCCCTTATATTATGGACAGTGGCCATGTTCATGGCCATGTTGAGCTGAACTATCTGCTGGGTTGCTCGGCCACTTATATTGTCAATGGCAGGGAGCAGCGCATTCCTGAAAACCGGCTGGCCATCTTCTGGGCCAACATGCCCCATCGACTGGTGGGCCTGGTGGAAAAAAATCCGGGGAAAGGCACCCTTTATAATCTCTATATCCCGTTACCGGAATTTCTTCAGTGGCCACTGATGGGACAGCTCCGGCAGGAGGTGATGACCGGCGCTATTGCCCTGGCAAAGCCGGACCATGACTACCTGGTCATGAGATTGAGTCGCTGGCATGAGGATTTTCGCAGCGGTCACCCGGAATTAAAGGAGATTATTCTGGGTGAGCTGTCACTGCTGTTAAAGCGCATCAGTTTTCAGGGGTGGGATCACCCGGAAAGTGTCTCCGAAGACCATCTTGAGCAGGCACCGGCTGCCGGTCATCCGGGCAGTGGTCGTTTGAAAGGTGCACACCATGTTTCTACCATGATTCACTTTATCGGGGAAAACCTGCATCGGCCTATTTCAACCGCCGATGTGGCGGCTCATCTTGGGCTGCACAAGAATTATACGACCAACCTGTTTACCAGTGTGATGGGGGTCTCTATCAAGCAATATCTGCAGTTCCAACGCCTGCAGAAAGCTCAACTGCTGCTGATGGACAGCAAGCGGCCCATTGCCGATATTGGCTATGCCTGTGGTTTCAGTTCTCTCAGCCGCTTTTATGAAGCTTTTCAGCGTTATTTTGGTATGCCGCCAGGGCAATTCAGAAAACAGCTTTTATAACTCAGTGCGTGTTATCAACCACTGACCTCAATACCCGTTTACCTTCAAAGTACACCGTCAATTTTTGGTCTGGATAATACCAGCGGGTGATGGCGGGTTCACCAATGGTTTCTGTCTGGCTGGCGCTGCCCAGCACCTCCCTGACTTCATCCATGGTTTGACCATGTTTCGGTAAAGCCAGAGATTGACGCAACTGCTGAGACTGACTGCCCACGGGAGTCACAGTGATACCTTCGGAGTACGGAGTCTGGTCGGGAGCAAGCTCATTGGCAGTGACCTGGATAATAGACGACGAATAAATAATTGCTATAGTCACGGAAAGAGTACCAACAAGTGTTTTCATAATAATTGCGTCCTGCTTGACTCGAAAAGAAGGCTGAAGCGTTAATCAGGCATCACGCAAAGAGATTACTCCTGCCAGTGGTTCATTGAAAGTGCGTTCTAATTATTTTCTCAGCAACAATAGCTCTGGTTCTTAGGGTAGATTAAGCATCTATCCGCCCTGATACCGTTAATGATAAAACCAGCATAAGCGATAACATACACAACAATACCCATTAACTGAACAACAGAATACGTAATATGGATTTGAGATGGACAGCATCAACTCACTGGCTGAATTGAAAAAAATATTTCAAGATTACCTGTCACACACAGGTCCCGCCATGGATCTCACGCTGTGTGAACTGGGTTTAACCCATGATAACAAAGTGGTTCAGCTGCCAGATTATCCGGGTCAGCAAGAAATACTTAAGGGCAATCTCGATAATGTATTAGACGAAATGGCACCGGTATTACTCAGTGATCGAAAAATTACTCTGCAAACAGCCTGTCAGAAGTTAGAACTACAAGATATAGTCGAAGCAAAAGAACCGAAACCAGACCCACAATCCGTAGCAAACCGTGAACATGCAAGAATTCAGCAGCTCCTGAATGAGCTGAAAATCACTTACAAAAAAGAAAATGAACATTTAGCTGAAATGACAGAGACCTTTCCAAGCAAATATTCAGATGGACAGGAATGTTATTATACATTTACATCCAAAGATAAATTGGATAAATACGGCCCGTGCAGATTTATCAATACCTTTACGCCAGAAGCCTGGTTTTTTAAACTCAATTTCAAGTCGGATATAGTGCCCGGGCATTTTTTTTTCATGTCCAATGTCGTTGCCTTGCAGTATGAGAACTGTTTCAGAGACAATGGATGGCCACTTCAACTGCCGGAAACCATTCATCGATGTGATATAAACAACAAGCAATCTGATACCTTGATCCTGAAATACACGGGCCAACATGACTCATCAGCATTTATGGACGATTTTCTTCATAACACGGTAAACGGCAAGAGTACCCGGAGAATTGCTGACGCTTTTGGGCTGGAAATTTATCAGCTGGCCGTGCGTGAAGGTCACATAGATCGTATAGAATCTGCACGGCGGGCCAATCCGCATCTGCCCAGGAAGCTATTTACCGTCGTTGCTCATGTAAGACCGAAAAGCTAATATTTCTTGTCGAACAGGGGTGGAGGAAACAGTCGCAAAGCGCAGGAAAATTCGACGGGAATTATACCGCTTTATGGCATAATGCCAGCTTACTGGCTTTTGAAACAAGTGGCCAATCCGCCCCTGACACGCCGATGGCGCAAGGAATACTGGCAGAATAAATGTTTAGACCATTACCTTTTTTTATCGGTTTGCGCTACACCCGCGCAAAGCGACGGAATCATTTTATCTCCTTCATCTCCGGAACATCCATGGTGGGGCTGACGCTGGGTGTTTCGGTACTGATTATTGTGCTGTCAGTGATGAATGGCTTTGATCGGGAGCTAAAGCAGCGAGTGCTGGGTATGGTTCCCCATGCCACCATCACGGCAGCCGGTGGTGGTATTGAAGACTGGCAGGCGCTGGTCAATACCATTCCGGACAAAGAAGGCATCGAAGCGGCTGCGCCGTTTGTCGATGCCCAGGGTATGTTGGCCAATGGTGATCTGGTGCGGGGAACGCTGGTTTACGGTATTGATCCCGGCTACGAAAGAAGGGTCTCTATTATTGCCGATCACATGAAGCAGGGCGCATTGGAAGACCTGCAGCCCGGAGAGTTTGGTATTCTGCTGGGTGATATTCTGGCCAATTATCTGGGGTTGTCCGTTGGCGACAAAGTGACCATGGTTCTGCCTGAAGCCAGTGTCAACCTGGCGGGTGTTTTGCCTCGCCTGAAACGATTCACTGTCGTTGGTACTTTCTCGGTAGGTGCCGATGTGGATGGCAACCTGGCCTACGCCCATCGTGAAGATCTGGCCCGTTTTCTGCGGGTGCCTGAAGGGGTAACAGGTATACGACTGAAAATGGATGATCTGTTTGCCGCACCGAAACTGGCCTGGGATGTAGCGATTACCTTACCCGGTCGCTACTACGTTCAGGACTGGACCCGTAGCCATGGCCGTCTGTTTCAGGCGATTCAGATGGAAAAGACCATGGTCGGCCTGCTTCTCACCCTGATTGTTGCCGTTGCCGCCTTTAATATTGTCTCCACGCTGGTCATGGTGGTGACCGATAAGCAGGGGGATATCGCCATCCTCCGCACATTTGGTGCGACCCCGAAAATGATTATGGGGATTTTTATGGTTCAGGGATCCCTGATTGGTGTTATCGGAACGCTGCTGGGGGTTGCCCTGGGCATTGCCGGTGCGCTGAATGTTTCCGAAATTGTGGGTGCCCTGGAAAAATTATTGGGCATTCACTTTCTGAGCCCTGACGTTTACTTTATCAGCTACCTGCCATCGGAGTTAATGTGGCAGGATGTTGCGGTGATCAGTGTCTCTGGTTTGTTGATGAGTTTCCTGGCAACCCTGTATCCGGCATGGCGAGCCTCCAGAACCCAGCCTGCGGAGGCGCTTCGCTATGAATAATTCCGAAAACCGTGCAGTTCTGGAGTGCCGCAGGCTAACCAAAGTATTTGCTGAAGGGCCTGAAAAACTCGAGGTGCTCAGAGGCATAGACCTGTTGGTATCACCCGCTGAACGAGTAGCGATTGTCGGTACTTCCGGTTCAGGAAAAACAACGCTGCTTCAGCTGTTGGCCGGGTTGGATCACCCTTCCAGCGGTGAGGTAATACTCTGTGGCCATCAGCTGATGAAGGTGTCTGAACAAAAACAGGGTGAATTGCGGAACCGTCACCTGGGGTTTGTTTACCAGTTCCATCATTTGCTGCCAGAATTTACTGCCCTGGAAAATGTCGCCATGCCCTTACTGCTGCGAAAAGAGGTATCCGTGGGGCAGGCAACCATGAGAGCTGAAGAAATGCTGGGCATGGTGGGGCTGTCGAAACGGGCCAGCCATAAGCCGGCGGAACTTTCCGGTGGTGAACGGCAGAGGGTGGCTATTGCCCGCGCACTGGTCGGTAGTCCGGACCTGGTTCTGATGGATGAGCCAACGGGCAACCTGGATCCCAACACCGCCAGCAAGATTCATGAGCTGATGAAATCCCTCAGTGAACAGTTGACCACCAGTTTTATTGTTGTGACTCATGATATGGCTTTTGCCCGACAGATGGACCGGGCATTGCGCCTGGAAGATGGGCATCTTGTCCCTGTAGTATAAAAAAAGCCCTCTTCTGAGGGCTTTTTTGGATCAACTATTGATTATCACCGCCTTTCTTCTCTTCATGGATTACATAAACTTCAAAGGCGCTGCTGTTATCTTCGGGTCCGTCATAACCGTCACCTCCTTTGAACTTGCTTTCAGGCCAGACAAAGTCGGTGGAACTGAAGGTCGGGCCTGAATGGTCAGCAATGTAGTAGGCATTATCACCTCCAGTGACTCTGCGCTCGTTGGCGATGGCTGATGCGGCACTGATGGCTAATCCGGCAATAAGAGTTATGGTGGTAGCAGTTCTGATGATCATGGTTCGTCCCTGTGATGTTGTTTACGGCTTTACTTTTATCGTCCATGGCCTGCTATGAATTAGTCCGAATCTTTCCTCCGTTGTCGCAAAACTCGTAAAAGGCACTTTCTGTCTACAATCGACAAGGTGAATACTGAGTCTTTATGTCTGGCACGGGAATTTTTCGGGCAAGAATATGTCAAAGGGATTCTTGGGGGAGATATAAGCAAGAGGAGACAGTAGCATGCTGACTGCACCCACTACCAGTTATCACGAAGCCATGAATAATGAATATACCCTCTAACGCAACCACGGAGCTTCACCCCAGACAAACAGCGAACAGTCGTCAGAAGGACAGCAGTAACACCTTATTTGCCAGTAAGAAAACAGGCCATGCAAAGACTGTAAAGATTTATATAAAGGAATCGTTTACACAGAGAGATCAGTCATTAGTTAATCCCGCTATTACCAATAAAACAATCATTCACAGCTTTGAAATCGAAGGAAGGGCTTATAAAGCAATTTGTGGTGAGGGCGCTGATGAATACATAAGGTCGCTTTTTCAAGACCAGGATGATGACATTTCTTTTGTTGCCAAAGACCAGAATGACAGGGAGTATGAATATCACCCTCCAGTCGCCTGGGGGAAACGATTTATCAAGTGGATTTCACAAGGGGAGAGCTACTGTACGACTTCCGAAGACAGTAAGGATCAGCGATCATCCTGTCATCAGTTTGAACATTTTTTACACTGCGGAGTCAACAGGTTCTCTATTAAAAAAGTGATGACCTGTTATAACGAAACTGTCGTCAATGATATAAAAACAGTTAAGCCATTTAGCTATCTGAATCTGTCAGATACCTATATGCAAGAGTGGATTCATTCCATGACCTACATAGGTTCCGGTTTCTGCATCGGAAAATTTGGCGAAGGGGGCTCCATTG
>NZ_JBLYNS010000052.1:0-33046 GCF_049310205.1 Endozoicomonas sp. ALC013
TTGTAGTCGTTTTTGTTGGTTTTGACATAAGGCTTGACAAACTGAGGTGAAATCAGCTTGACAGTATGTCCATAGCTCATGAATAACCGGGCCAAATAGTGAGCACCACCACAAGCTTCCATAGCGATAATGCAAGGCTCCAGATTTGCCACGTACTCCAGTAGATTCTTCCTGGACAACTTCTTTCTGATGACTTTCCTGCCCTTCTCATCAACACCAAACAGGTGAAAGTTGTTCTTGCCAATATCGATACCAAGTACTGAAATAGTCATGGGTGGTTCGCTCCGGTTAATCCTGTTTAAATGGTTAACTCCATTTTGGCTCATTTGAAGCCGTTTAGGAGGGGCGGACCATCCCATTAGTCCGAGAATAGACTGCCCTACTGCGGTGGCAGCAAATTGGTCTAAAAATTCCGTTTTGTTCGGCAAATAGCCCCGCTATTCACCTCAAAAAACCGAATTTTTATCCTCAATTTTCTGTCGTCCTCGCTACGGGGTCGCCTAGAGGGGCTGATCTCACCCCCTTTCTGGGTATCATTTATACCCTTGAAAACTGGCGTTTGATTACCGAGATACTGGAAAAAAATGTAAAGCAACCAAAGAGAACCAGGCATGAGGCTGACGAGTTAATATGGCTGGTACCCAATAATCCTTTCTGGGGAAAATCCGAAAAAGTTCTTAGTTGCTTACAATATGTACGGGATAGCGCAAAAACCACGGGGAAAAAAGCCAAAAAGCTGTACCAGCCAAAATTGTATTTGCCGCTGGCAGAAAATCATGACCGGCTACGGCGGGTTTGTGGAATAGAGTTTGAGGATTTCGATAAAGATAGCCTGTTTGGCTACACAGGAGACTTCTGCAACGGCAACGTTGAGGTGATTGTTAACAGCGATTTATTTGCTGTCGTTATATATCATTTATCAGCACCGGATACTTCTCCCATACCTATTCCGTTTGGCTTTATGACAACGGATAAAAGTCATATTGCTCATATCCGATCGCGGGTAAAGGCTTTCTTGAATGATATCGATATGGCAACAGGTAAGCCTCATGATATAGGTCAGTTAAGGCCAAAATAGTTACGGTTCGAATAGGGTTTCATGTTTTACATGAAGCCTTTCCTACCTGATATGGAAAAATAGAAGGGCTTCACTTATTTTTCAGAATAAAATACTCATGTCCTCAGCTGGTTGGTTTTTTGGACGAGAACTAACTCATCTCTACATCCGACATCTCTGGCTGTAACAACTTCTTAAACGACAGATGGCCATGCAGAACCTCAAAAGCCGTCTCACTGACGACTTCATCCTTTAATGCGGGAGATTGCAGTATGGCGGTTTCAAGGTCCCGTACTGCTTCATCATGCTGCCCAAGTGCCGCTTCTGCACAGGCCCTTTGCCAGTAGGCAAGCGCATATTCGTGATCATGATCAATCGCCTGATTGGTCAGTGATAGCGCCCATCGGGCCTCACCAAGATCCAGCAACGAGTCAGCCTTATAGGTCAGTGCCTCAACATCTTCTGGCTTGATTTCAAGAATCTGGTCATAGATGTTGATCTGCTCATGGAGGTTCGTCTCAAGCCCTGCACGCATCCATAATGAATGAACCTGATTGGTTTGCGATATCTTTTCCTGGGCAGAAATAATCTGCTCCGAACGCACGACCAGCTTCGTCTCAAGCTCATTCAGCCTTTTCTCATATTCCAGTGTCATCTGAGAAACCTGGCTTTCGACCTGTGCCTTAATGGTTTCACGAACCTCTCGCAATGAACGCCACCCAAGCAAAACCAGAATCGAAGCCGCGCCAGTAATGATGAAAAAGATATTGTTAACGGTATCCGTTGTATAGCGAACCGCCCGATCTGAGGCATCCAGCCGGGCCTCAGCAACTTTATTGATCAGTTCAGCCCGCATGAACTGCTGATCCTGACGGAGATTCTTGAGCTCATCAAGAATATAGCGCTCAATGAACGGCTTATAGAGGGGTTCATCAATCTCAGCTGGGGTTTGAGCCTTAACTGAAGAGATGTTCAGCACTACAGAGCAGGCAAGCAACAGCTTGAGGATAAGTTTATGAGGCATTAATCCTCCCTGGATTAGCCATCGTCTGATAATAACTGCGTTAAAGCTCTACCTTATCCCGACACAGGAAAACGGGTCAATGAGCTAAAGTTTTAACCTGAATCAAACAAACGTCCATTAGAAACCGGCAAGTCGAGTTTCAGATTTTAACAAAACTGTCATTTTGAATTCTTAGGATGTGTTCTGTTGACTAATAAAATCAGAAATGGATTGTTATAAATGAATATCAGAAAATTGATCGTGTTTGCTGGCTTGAGTGTCTCCTCTTTTGCGGCATCAATTGCACAGGGTGCAACCGAATTAACCCTGTGGCATGCCATGGGTGGAAGAAATGGTGAAGTGGTTGAAATATTAGTAGACCGCTTTAACCAGAGTCAGGATGAATACAGGCTGACAGCGGTAAACAAAGGCGGTTATGAAGACACGATGACTGCCGGTATTGCAGCTTTCAGAGCGAGAAAAGCGCCACATATCATTCAGGTTTTTGATGCCGGTGCTGCAACTGTTATCAATGCGAAGGGTGCCGTCTATCCAGTGCAGGATCTGCTGGAAGATAATGGCATTGCCTTTGATAGCAACGATTATATCCCCGGTGTTCGACACTTTTATGCAGACTCTGCTGGCAAAATGATCGGAATGCCCTTCAACAGTTCCACACCTCTTCTTTATTTCAACAAAGAAGCCCTTGCCAAAGCCGGTGTAACTCCACCCAAAACCTGGGAAGAGTTTGAGCAGGCAGCGCCCAAACTGAAAGCCGCTGGTTATCTGGCATTGGCTCAGTCTCACAGCCCATGGATCTTTTCCGAGAACTTCCATTCCCGCCATAACCTGCCCATGGCAACTGGCAACAACGGTTACGACAGCACTGATGTAAAAATTCTCTATAACAACGATGCCCTGAAAATGCACTGGGGCAAAGTCAAAGAGTGGATGGATGATGGCTACTATGGCTATTACGGCAGAGCCTGGGGCGATAATCAGGATGCCTTTACCAAAGGTCAGGTGGCAATGTGGCTGGGCTCATCCGGTTCTTTCGGAAACTTGCAAAAGACGGCTGACTTTGAATTTGGCACAACCTATCTGCCCTACTGGAACAGCCTGATCGAAGAGCCCAAAAGCACCTTTATTGGTGGTGCAGCACTGTTCAGTTTTACCGGGCACGATGCGGATGAATACAAGGGCATTGCTGAATTCTACAAATTCCTGACACAGGCTGAGACTCAGTTGTTATGGCACAAGGAAACTGGCTATGTGGCCATCACCAACGATGCCTATACACTGGCCAAAGAGAGTGGCTATTACCAGGAAGCACCGGATGCTGAGGTTGGTATGCTGCAGTTGAGCCTTGCTGGTGGCGAGTGGACCAAAGGCTATCGTCTGGGCTACTACGTTCAGATTCGTGAAAGCCTCTACAAGAATTATGAAAAGATTCTCTCCGGACAGACCAGTGTGGACGATGCCTTCAATTCTATTGAGCGTGAATCCAACAAACTGCTGTCCCGCTTTAACGACACTTATAACTAAGTGGCTAATTGTTCTATCACCACAGTTACTCAGGGGCTGTGGTGCTTCTGGTAACATTTTTCGGGTTATAAATTGTTGTGCAGAAAAATCAGTTTCAACACAGTGCACTGCCGTATTTCTTGATATTACCCCAGGTACTCATCATCCTGGTGTTTTTTCTCTGGCCATCTGGCCAGGCTATTCAGCAGTCATTTTATATGGAAGATGCTTTCGGGCTTTCCAGCGAATTTGTCGGGTTGCGAAATTTTACTGATGTTCTGGAAGATCCGGAGTATGTCAGCACGGTGTTGTTTACCTTGTTTTTTTCAGTGATGGTTACCCTTTTTTCTCTATCACTGGCATTACTACTGGCGGTTCAGGTGAATGAAGTGTTGACCGGTGCCGGGGTTTATAAAACCTTTCTGATGTGGGCCTATGCCATCGCGCCTCCAGCGGCTGGCCTGGTTGGCAGTTTATTGTTCAGCCCTTTGATGGGGGATCTTTACAATGGTATCAACGCACTCGGCTTTGACTTTAACCATACCCGGGATGGAAGTGATGCGATCTTCGTTGTCGTTTTAATTTCTGTATGGAAGCAGTTAAGCATCAACTTTATTTTCTTCTTATCCGGTTTGCAGGGGATACCTGCTTCTGTTCAGGAAGCTGCAAGAATTGATTGCCCGGGTTCTATTAAACGATTCTGGACAGTTACCTTTCCACTTCTGGCTCCAACCACGTTCTTCCTTTTGGTTATCAATACGACTTATGCTTTCTTCGAAACTTTTGGCGTGATCGATCTGACCACCCGTGGCGGCCCCGCAGGCTCAACTACGACATTGGTGTACAAGATTTATCAGGATAGTTTTCTTGGCGCTGATTTGGGAGGTAGCGCCGCGCAGTCGGTTATTCTGATGCTGTTTGTTATTTGCCTGACGATTATCCAGTTCCGTTATGTTGATAAAAAGGTGCATTACTGATGAGTAAACCATGGACTCGCACCGTCATACGTCACGGTATTTTAATAATGGGCACCCTGATTATGGTGTTGCCTTTATGGATTGCGCTCATGTCATCCACCCATACGCCGGAGACATTGTTTAAGGAAGGGCTGCAATTTTTTCCCGGAGGGCATGGATGGGAAACGTACAAGGCCATTCTTGGCGGTAATGATGATTTATCAACACCCGCCTGGCGTATGTTGTGGAACAGTCTTGTGCTGGGTCTGGGCTTTGCTATTGGCAAGATCATTATCTCCACCATTGCTGCCTATGCCCTGGTTTATTTTCGGTTTCCCCTGGCAACACCGTTGTTCTGGATGATTTTTGCAACACTGCTGCTACCTCTGGAGGTCAGGATTATTCCTTCCTATGAAGTGGTCGCCCAGCTGGAGCTGCTCAACAGCTACGCCGGATTGATTATTCCCTTGATCGCATCAGCGACGGGCACTTTTTTCTTCCGGCAGTTCTATCGCTCAGTGCCTGGAGAATTAATGGAAGCTGCCCGTATGGATGGTGCCGGGCCGGTGCGGTTCTTTGTCGATATTCTTCTGCCTTTGTCGTCCACCATGCTGGCTGCAATTTTCATCATCATGTTTGTGGTTGGTTGGAACCAGTATCTCTGGCCATTACTGATGACAACAGATACTGACTACTACACAGTCGTCATTGGCATACGACAAATGTTTCAAACCATCAACGAAGGTGGTGACTTACCTCAGTTTAATATCGCCTTTGGCTTAACCATTCTGGCGACAATTCCCCCGGTTCTGGTTGTGGTGATCTTCCAGCGAATGTTCATCAAGGGGTTGGTGGAAACCGAAAAATAACAGGATATCAATATGTCTCGAGTGCAAATAGACGGCCTTGGAAAGACTTATGCCAATGGTGTTGCAGCCGTAAAAAACATCAGCATCGATATCGCTGATGGTGAGCTGGTGGTTGTCGTTGGCCCGTCCGGTTGTGGTAAATCAACGCTTCTGCGAATGATTGCAGGCCTGGAATCCATCACCAGTGGCGACTTGTGGATAAAAGATCAGCGGGTGAATGACAGGGAGCCGGCGTACAGGGATATTGCCATGGTGTTTCAGAACTATGCGCTCTACCCACATATGACGGTGTTTGACAACATGGCATACGGCCTGAAAAATCGAAAGCTGGCAAAGGCTGAGATTGACAAGCGGGTTAAAGAGGCTGCAAAAACGCTTGAGCTTTCTCAACTGCTGGATCGGAAACCAGGCCAGCTCTCAGGTGGACAACGTCAGCGTGTGGCCATGGGGCGCGCAATTGTGCGTAAGCCTGAGGTCTTTCTCTTTGATGAACCTTTATCCAATCTGGATGCAAGGCTGAGAGGCCAGATGCGACTTGAGATCAAGAAGTTGCAGCGTCGGCTTAAAACAACTGCCATCTATGTGACCCATGATCAGATCGAAGCCATGACGTTAGCCGACCGATTGATTGTTATGAATAATGGCATACCCGAACAGATTGGTACACCGGACGAACTCTATAGTAATCCGTCGTCGCTTTTTGTCGCCGGCTTTCTTGGCTCTCCCTCGATTAATTTGTTGAAAGCAACTCAGTTAGCTGACGGAATTGCATTGGGACATAGCCAAATTGCCACACTGTCGGGCAAACTCGATGGTGACTCGGCTATTTTGGGCATCCGTGCTGAAGATTTACAGCTGTGCTCAAAAGAGGATGCGGACCTGATACTGTCTGTGGAACTTGTTGAGCGGTTAGGCTCTGAGTTACTGGCGGTCGGTGTTGTAAAAGGCTCTAACGAGAGGCTTAGTGTTCGCCTTGATAAATCTGCCCAGATTGATGAAGGGCATGAGTTGCCACTGGAAATCAACCGGGATCATTGGCACTGGTTTGATGCTGACACAGGTCTGCGCAATGTAGACTGTTATCGTGAGGCCATTAGCGAAGCAGTGATTTAATGCTATTGATGATGCGGTTTTTTATCCTCAGCAGGGAATATAAAAACCGCTATTTATAAAGGAATACGCCATTTACCTGCCTTAAAAACGAAGAAAGGCGAAGTTCTGAATATCGGCAGCGGTTGTCTTGAGCCCGCTCTTTCTGTTAGCTGTCACTACCAGTAATGTCCAAAAAGCACGGTAAATTCATCACTTTCGTCATGTTCATAGGAAAACCTTAACTCCCGGTTTTTGCTAATCTGATATCGGGTATCAAAGCGGAAGCTGTTTAGGTCTGATCTGGAGCCATCAATTTGCTTCTTATGCTGGTATTCAAAAAGTGCATTTATCCGTTCAGAGATGCTGGCCACGGCATTGACGGTGATGCGGCCTTCCAGATTTCCGGCCCCTTGTTTGTTGTCACGAACGGCGGCACCAACAAATCCGGAGAGAGCCAGGTGATCGGTAGCCATTGCCGTGTATCCCCTGTCGCCCTCTAGCTGAAGTGTCAGACAGGTTTCTGAACAGTCGGGCCGGGCAGGCTGTAAACCCGCTTTCAGTCTCCACGAATCATACCCATCACCGGGAAGCCCGGTCGCTTCTGTTGCGAGGCTCTGAATACTGACAAAGTCCACACCATCCACAATGACTTTGTCGTCAAACATGGACAGTTCAACCTGGCCCATAATCAGCTCACCAAACTCAGCATGTTCTGCCCCTCCATCCAGACTGTCATAATAGGCAGGACGAATATTCACCGTCATACCACCGCCAAGCTCGTCATTGTAACGCAGCCCGAGTTGAATAAGGCTTGGGTCGCGCCCTTCATCGGGCGAGACGGGCTTTTCATAGGTGGGATTACTGCCACCGGGAGGAAGAGTGTAGCGGTGTGCCAGTACATTGTGATAGGCCAGCTCAATGGCGTGTTGATCGTCCTCTGAAGCGGTCTGACCAAGGAACTGATAATAATCAAGCAGGGTATCCAGTATTGAAAACCTGTCGTCCATACGTTCTGACTGGAAAATATCCGTATCGAGTATGTGCGGGTTGGCAATGGCTTGTGCAACCATGCTTTTATGTCGGTCCTGAAGCGTGCGAAAACGACTATAGAGACGGAACTGCCTTGATGGCTGAAAAGTAATCGCTTTTACCAAGTGTTTGCCGTTTAATGTGGCTTTGTCCAGTTCCAGAATTTGAGATTGCGGTATCACCCAAAAATCATTATCGGGGTTGGCTTTCACTCCATCGATAATCTCAAGCAATTCCCCAAGACGAAATGAGCAATTTTTATTCAGGAAAAAGTATTGGTATTCCTTACCCAAGACTTCCCATGTATGGGCGAGGACAAAATCGACCTGTTCAGGTGTTAAATCCAGTTCATACTCCCAGAGGTCACGCAGTTCCAGCTCCCCATAATTCTGATTATGAAAATAGTATTCAGCATGGCTGAAGCCTCCTTTATATCCACCAAACAAGCCCTTGAAAATGTAACTGACCGGGTCTTCACCATCTTCTACGATGGCTCCAAAATTGACACTGGTATCCAATAGCTGAGTACGGTCTTTGTCTTTTGAGTTCAGCTTCAGCAGGGTGTGGCCATAATAAGATGCCGGGTTACCCAGGTACCCCGAGGCAAAAATAATGCTTAATGATTTCGCATCACCGTACTCGGACCATTCAGAAAATTCAGGGCAGTGAACAGGCGTCACTGACTCATCTGTTAAACCAAGTTCCGACTTGAGCCACTGATACCTTGCAGGAAAACGACATTGTGCGTGAGAGTCAGGGTCACTGTCCACTGGCTGTGAGAATGCCTGTAGTGTTGCCAGTAGTTCAGCTTCCGGTTTGGTTCGACCATCGGGAGCCAGAAAGAATTCTTTGGTCTGAATTGCACTTTCAACTTCTGCACCCAATAAGCCGGATGGCTCATAAACCAGCAATTTTTTCCATGTATCGGTTATTGATAGCTTTTGGATGGTAGCAAGATGGATATAAGGATTAACAGAGGAGGTGTCAGGCTCAACAGCAAAAGAAGACAGCGATAAAAGCAACAGGCAAAGAGAGAAGATAGGTTTAGTCACTGCTTACAGGTCTTATGGTTTGACTGAGATATGGACTGGCGCTGTCTGCAGACAACGCCAAACATCAGATCAGGCGGAGCAGCTATCCGCTACACTGGCAACACCTGCATCCATCGCCTGATAATATTGAGTGGCTTTTTCCACGTCAGACAGGGTTGAATAGCTGGCAGCTGTCACGTTGCCCACCATGTCTTTGCGGATAGACTGAACAATCGTCGGGTGAGCCGATGCCTGACACCCCCGCACAGTCAACATTGCGGTCAAATGCTCACCTTGTCCAAGTGCCGTTTCTTCGGCCAGATTGTCGTAATTATCAATAATGAATTGTGCCGTTTTTACTTTGCTGCCATTACATGTTTCAGGGCTCATGGTTGCAGAAGTAACAGCCGTTGATCCAATATCCCAGATGACATTTGAGGTTACCGCAGCCCACACAGGACCTTCGGAAAACAGAGCGGCTCCAATACCACAGTCTGAATATGGGTTAGGACCGGATCCAACCGGCTTGTCGGCAGCGCTTACAGATGTGGCTACGCACAGGAGTGCAGAGGCAATGACTGGAAATTTTAACATTGATAAGCTTCCCTGATGATCATTCTGATTTGAGTCAAACTCTCGCATACGCTGTCCGTATGGCATATACAAGAGCTTAGTATGTAACAATACTTATCAGATCATAGAAATACAATGCAATCTTTCAGGTATTTGGTGGTTTAAATAAATTTAACGACAGAATTCGCCAACCTGAATATCATCGCAAACCTAACAATGAAACCATCAGGGTAGTGAAAGTTTAATGCCTATCTCAAGTACAAGTGCTGATACCGCACTGTCTATTCTGGCTGTTATTTTCTTTGTTATCATGTTAACCGGGTTTGCCATTAATACTGGCAGTCAATATTTACACAACAACTGTTAGATAACTATTGAGAAGGCGACTACTCTGTTGACATTATCTGCGTTTGGCTGCTTTCTAGCATTGAAAATTCACCACTCTCCGAGGGTTATCGGTTGTTTAAGCTGTTTTTGTCCAGCGTGCTGCTATTTTTTGGCATCTTGCCACTAGCCTATATCAGAAAGAACCTCATTATTGAAAACGAGTTGTATGGCCTGTTTTTTGGTAATTATGTCTATCTTGCACACTACTTGCTGCTTACTGTACTGATACTGCTGATCGTTCATTATCTGATAAAGCCTGTGCCGGTCTATCTTCGAAAATGGATTATTGCCGCTTCGCTATGCACAGTGACTGTCATTGGTTATATCAGCTATCGTTATACCGATGTCGTTCATACCCAAATCACTGTTAACAAAATCGCTGATAGAGAACAGCTGCGTATCGCCTTTATAAGCGACCTCCATCTTATGCCAACGTCCAACAAACAGCTGTTTGTGGATATGGTAGCGAAGGTTAACGCTGAAAATCCCGACATCATTATGTTTGGTGGCGATATTTTTCAGGACAGCCATACCAACGTTAATGAGGGATACAAAAAAGTTTTTGCTGAATTAACAGCAAAACATGGTGTCTATTCGATTCTTGGTAATCATGAATACTACGGTAACGATGTGGATGGTAATGTTGCCTTTATCAAGAATTCAGGAATTGAGATTCTGCACGATGAGGTACTCACTATTGATGGCATTCGCTTAATTGGCCGCGATGACATCGGTAATAAGTTTGCCGTTACCAATCGGATGAGTCTGAAAGAAATTTATGAGCGCGACAATGTTCAAGCCAGTGATCCGATCATTGTCTTTGACCATAATCCCGTCTCTATACCAGAAAGTATTGAGAACAAGGCCGATCTACAGGTTTCCGGTCACACTCATGCTGGCCAGTTTTTCCCTTATAATCTGATCTTGCGTCGAATGTACCCGAACGTCGTTGGCCATAAAGTTATCGACGGGCTGCACACTATCGTCACCGCTGGTGTTGGCGTGGGTTGGTGGAAAATCGTTGGGCCATGGCAAATGCCCTACCGATTTGGCACCAGAGGCCAAATTAATATTATTGATGTGAGCTTCGCAGCACTCTAAACAAGGCAGTTGAAATAAAAAGCAACGAGCGCAACAAGCCCTGCCAGACTTGTCCTGTGCAGGTCTTTTGGTCGCAATAATACAGTCATTTGCCCGTTTCCAGGGTGGTGTATTGTATTTAGGACTGGCATAAAGGCAGCTTGAGCCTTGAATCATAACAACGAATGTTGCGCTCGTTGCGGTTTTAATCAAGAGTGAATAACCTGGGGGCTTGTTGCAGTTAACAAAAACCTATCTTAGTTACTTGAACCTATTCACAATGAGTAAGTTCTGTTGTGAATGATCGATACTCCATCTCTCAGGCCGCTGACCATTTAGGGGTATCCCCTTCTCGCTGGGAGGCTTGTGGAAAACTCGTGCCTGAGCCTACTGTCGGCGGTCAACGACCTTACAGCGCCAGTCTGTTAATGACGAAACAGTCTCCACAGGCACAGCGCAAAACGGTGGGTTTCCAGTCATACCAGAAAGAAAAAGACCTGTAGTGGCAGCAGGAAGTGCTTTCGTTCTATTGCGCCTCTAAAGGCTGGCAGTACGAGATCATCAGTGATCTTGGCAGTCACAAAAACCAGCAGCTGATGGAGAAATTGAGCAAATTTGTAGAGGAAACCGGGTAGCCATGAGCGAAATAGACTCGTTTCTGACTGACAGCCTGTCACTGACCTTCCAGACCCGCCTGAACGTCTCCGCTGCCCAGAAGCCGCCCTGTCCGCTATCGCCGGGCTGATGTCGTCCATCGAACGTGGGTTATATGCACAGTGCCGTAAGGGACAATCATTGGCTTCCCTGAAAAACAAGACCATTGCCCGCTACCGGATTCCTGCCCGGTACTTTAATGCAGCGAAATCCAGCATTGAGGGTAAGATTCGCTCAGTCATATCCAACCTGGCAAACACTGAAGACAGTTACCAGCGTCGCATCTGGTCAAAGCATCGGCACATAGAGAAACAGACAAAGACACTGAACAAAGAAGAAAATCCTCAAAAGCGCGCTCAACTGCGCTTTGGCCAGCACCAGTCTAAACGACGTCTGTCAACCTTAAAGGCTCGCCTGCTTCGTATACGGCAGAGGTTGGAAAGCAATGACCCGGCTATCTGCTTTGGCTCCAAAGTCCTGTTTAAAAAACAGTTCCACCTGGAGAAAAACGGCTATTTTGGCCATAGCGAGTGGCAACAGGACTGGCAGGAAGCTTGGCTTAAAATCGGGCTTTGGCGTAGCCGCTCACCGCTCAAGAATCTTAAAGACTCTATAGGAACGGAATCTCATAGCAATTCTCCAGCAACCTATGAAGTAAGTCCCTTGTTGATATGCCTTGGGCGGATTACTACTTCACATCAGGGCTGTAGAGCTAATTAAGGAGCTGTCCTGAAATAATTTCCACATTTCTGGGTTTCAAAACTACGTTCGTCCTGAGTGCTGAGCTTGTCGAAGTATCGAAGGGCGTGAACTCCGGCCTCATGTATTGTGCCAATCACCCTTCGATACTTCGACAAGCTCAGCACTCAGGATGAACGGAGATCGAGTTCAAAATGTGGAAATTATTTCGGGACAATTCCTAAGATTGTTACCTGGCCACTTCAGATGTCAGCCACACCTTCTTGTGGTAGTCGTTGGTGGCCTGCTATCAACGCCTTCATTTCGCGGATAACAAAACGCGGCATCCAGTCGCATAGCGCCTCAAAATCAAATCGCTCGTTGTTTGCATTGCCCTCGGGCGTCATTAAACGATTGAGGATCAGCGCATGGTAAAGCGATTCATCCAACTGTAGAGATATGCCGTAATCATCAAGTAACTTGCAATGCAGTTGGTGGGCGATTTTCAAACCGGCCACATCCAAGTCACCAAAATAGAGCAATTGCGTCACTTGCTCCGACTCAAGCAGCTGAGATACACGCTCCGCCTGACCTGATACCTTGTTACCGGCACCATAAACAACCAGGGACCATCGTGTTTTGTCACGATTAATTTGGCACAGCCTGTAATACACGTCAGAGTTCTCAACGATCACAGCCGGAAGGTCGGGACGGCCTGATGTTTCATACGGCAGCGGCGGCGCACGACGGATAGCACCCATGTCAGCCAGTGTCAGCAGGACATGCTTCCAGCCATTGGCAGGCATGGAGTCCAACGTTTTTTCATCGCTAAAGATCAATAGCGAGCGCTCACGGTGCCCAAGCGTACCCGGGAATAGTGGCTTATCCCGTTCAGTTTGGCGAAACAGGTATGCATTCAGCCGCTGCAGACGCTCCTTTACCTGCACTGTTACTGGGCCGGTAATTCGTCCTGCCAGCCAGGGATGCCACGCGATCTCTTGCGCTGTCTTTACGGGGGCGCTGATACCGTTGTACACAAATGCACTGGGCAGACGTAGGCCCCGCCAATAGGGTTGCCACTTAGCTTCGTTTTTGGGCTGAGCTCGCCAATCACCCGCAATCAGCTCTTTAATCGCCTGACGCAGCAAATCAGGGATGTCATGGCTTCGTGATTCCTGCTGATGGGTACGTAGCACCTCTTCTAGTACTGCCTGGGCTTTCACAGTGCGGGCGCTTTTGCCAGCCATACGGCGGTGTTTATGGGCGGTCGACTCCAACCGGGAGAGCCACGTCGTTACAACATTCATCATAGCCCCCTACAAGACCGGCTCAGGCTGAGGTTTAGCGGCCAACGAGGCAGCCCATAAAGCTTGGCGGCTATTGTCAATAGTAACCAGATCCCGCCTTTTCAGCTTCTGTGTCTTATTCAGAAAAAGATGGTTATCAAACATCGACTGGGCGTTTTCATCAGAAATGCCAGTCAGATAAATGAGCTGAATGTTGTAGGCCCGGGCCATCTGAGTTTGAATGCGCAACAGGTCATCGGCATTCGACTTGCCAAGCGGGTTATCCGCCAGCAAGAAGCCTGCGCCTGAAATTCCAGTGTCATACTCACGTACTTTGCCTACCGTCACAAAGAGCAGGAAGGCCGAGGTGAGGAGCTGGCCTCCTGAGCCTTCAAGCTGAGTGATATGAGTCCACTTCGGGCGGCTAGCGTTGGTCTTCAACATGCGCACATCCAGATCCCCTTCGCTCAATACCGACTGAACCAGGTCAGCTGTAAGTACGTCTCGGTTGGGGGAGCGGGCTACTTGCCCCTTGGCGATCCAGTGCTGCAGGCGGGCGCTAGCAAAACTTTCGAGGTCTGCAGGAAGATCATTCAGCCGGTCCGTCATCTTCAGAATAGCGCGGCCAGGCAACACAGGGCAGTTGTCCGGTATTCTAACCGACTTGGCGCGCTTCAGAAGCTTGATGGCTCGATCCAGATGAGAAGTCAGTTGCTTAACGGTCAGCTTAATCGAGCGCTGGAACTGCTCCAGACTGTCCTTCACCGCCTCATACACCTCTGCTATCCCAGTGTCTACACGCTCCAAATCGCCCAGCACCTCTCGCCAGGTGGCGATGGACTCCAACCGGTGCAGGTATTCCTGACTGGCCCGATCATCTGGGTTCTTGGCGGATTCTTCCATAATCCGATTGCGATAGTGCCCCCAAACGATGCCTACTTGCGTTTCTTGCACCTTCAGCGTCTTTTCCAACTGCGCATACCTTTGGCTCTCAGTGCGCAGTGCATCCACATACTCGGCTATATCCAGAATCTTGACGGGCAGACCTGCCGCAGGTGTCGGTGTGTAAGACTGAATCATCGCCTGAGCGTTATCGGCCTTGTGAAGTTGCTCTTTCACAGCCTCTATATCTTTGGAAAGGAGCTTCTGCCGTTCCGCCAGGTGATTAATTCGCTCCTTCGCTTCCCTTAGGGCTGCATTGGTATCAGAAAGGGTTGTTTTTATCGTCTCAACCTCAGTGGGCTTTTCCGTCCACACAAAACCCTCGACTAATGCCTCGCGAGTCTCTTCACATTTCTGTCTAATATTTTGCAGAGTTGCCTGCGCCGTGATTTGTCGCTTCGAGCACTCTTGCTGTTGCCTCTCAAACTGTGTGATCCGGTCATTGATCAGCGCGAGAGCACTGCTGGCCGCAGCTTGAACATCACCCAAGTGCGTGCGGTAGGCGGAGTGAGTGGATAATTGATCATGCGCATCGTTCTGTGCCTGCTCGGCTTTTTCCCGCTGGTGCTTAAGTTCCGTGACCTTATCACCTTGGGCCGCCTCAAGTAGCTGCTTCTGTGCCTGAACGGCAGCGTCATGTGCATCTTGCGGGTTCCGATCAGCTCCACCTTCGGTTGCCAGCACTCCTGAATAAAGGGCTTGGTTACTCAGGCTGGCCCACTGGTCAATCTGAAAGCTGAGCCGGGTTGCCTCGGATCGGTCGCTTTCTGCTGCCTGTTCGGTCTGCTTTAACTCGTCACTTTGGGTCTCAAGGGTATCCTCGCACCGCTGTTTCTGCTCATTCAACTTCGCTAGTTTTTCTATTGCTGTGTTGCGCGCAGCCCATTCCGTTACCACAAAATCATCCAGAGTGTCATGGAATTTTTGGGCCTGCTGGTGCTGTTGTTGAGCACTTTCAAAGAGTGCTTGAGCTTGACCTTTTGCATCACGCAGCTTCTGCTCATGCTGTTTCGCCTGCTCCAATTTTTCTACCATCTCCGCCAGTGCGGAGCGAGCCTGATCTAGCTGATTGACCAGGTTCGACCAGTGCTTCCCGTATTGATCATTGTGCAAGCGCCAGTCACCCTTGAATGCCTCCAGCATCATCAGGTCACGCTCTGCCTCCTCCACAAGAGTCTCTTGCGAAACGACAGCTTGTTCCAGCTCCTGAAGCCTTGCCTCGTAAGCCGCCTGGCTATAGCCGTATTTATCGGGATTAGAAAGTACCGCCTGTACTGAGTCGGGTGACCCGCCCAGGAGATCCTTCGCCTCATCGAGTCGATGAATGGCAATCGGCACTCCTTTCCATGGCAGCGTGTCGCTCAGTTCGCTGACCTGTGCGAACGTTGCGTCATCCAGCGCAACCAGACTCAGATAGCGGCCCGGATTTTGGTCGATCACCCCCGCAATACGTTCCGCATCGTCATTGAAGGCGGAGGCGAGGTATCGAGGGAAGGCCCACAGCTTTTCACGCGCAATGCCCGCCGCGTAAAACCCCTCAAGCGCCTTCTTGATCTGCTTGGTGACCATTTCATGGCCCGTCTGCTTTAGCTCATCCCGCTCGTGCTGGGCGGCCAGCAGGCGCTGCCTAGAGACCTGCAGCGTTTGAGTATCGGTTTCCAGTACCTCATCGATCCGCAATCCGCACTGCGCGCTGTGCCAGTTAGCATCTTCAAGATCAAGGGCACGCTGAGTCAGCGTGGGAAGCGTATGGTAGTTACTAGTCAGCGCCTGTGCGCTGTCCACCCCCTCCTGATGCTTTTGCTCGACCTGGGTGAGTGTGTTCTGGGCTTGACTGCGTGCAACTTCGGCTTGACTGACCACAGAATAATGCGCCTCAAGGACCTGCTCAGCCTTGTCTGCATCGATTTTGGTTTGCGCCTTATGTTGTGCGGCATCTTGTAAGAGCGATGCCAATCGGTGCTGCGCTGACGCTGGGGTTTCATCCCCCTGAATCAGGCCATCCTCGCGCAGCGAATCCCGCCGCAATTCGCCTTTACGCCGGTCCTTTCTGCACTGCTTACTCTCAGCATTCAGACCACCTAGCTTGGCCCTCAAATCGCCAATGGACTCTCCAAGAGTCTGAATTTGCGTTTCAAGCGCTGCCAGCTGTCCCGTGACTTCAGACTTCTTCTTTTGGTGACCACTTATCGCTCGCCGCAGTACACCTAATGCCTCGCCAGCCGCGCGGTCGAAGATAACCTGCAGTGGTTTTTCCGTCTCGCTTTGGAACACCTGAAGGTCATTAACCGATTGGCGGTAGCGATCTTTCGCCGTTGCATAGGTTTTGTAATCGATAGCAGCATGCGCAATCTCTAAGTGACACTGATGAGAGTCCGCTTCATCATTGAGTTTGTCGACATTACGCTGTTGTTCGTTCAATTGATGTTGAGCAAGATCATGTTCGAGAAGCACCTTGCGTTTTCTATGCAGAACACGGTCAGATGTCGCTTGATCAGCCTCTTCCTGCAGCCTTTCAGACTGTTCCTTCAGACGGGTGTGCTCTGCCTGTGTACTCTCAGCAAAGGCTGTGAGGTCTCGCATAGCCTCGCGAAATCCTTCAGCCATTTCCTGCTGCTGCGCTTCTGCAGCCTCGAGTTTATGAGCCGGTTCAAGGAACTTCCGCCAATTAGACAACACATCCCCCAGGAAGGATTCGTTACGTCGAATCGCTTCCAGCTCCCCCTGACGATGGACCTCGTGCGTCACCAACTCGCGTAGCTGTTCAGTTGTGTCCTTGGACATACTGCACGCAAAGAAGGCACCGAGAAAATCCTGTTCGGTCTTATAGTCGATGAATTTAGTTAACCCGCCCTCTTCAGAGTTGAAGGTCACCATGGTCTTGATAAGATCAACGTTGATCTGTTGCTCCACTAGAAACTCGCGCCACTCTTTATTTACCCGAGTCTTGCGCCAGTGCATACCACCGTCACCACCTGCCTTCTGATTAAGCCAACTCTCAAAACTGTGCAAGGTGTTAGCGTAGGGGCGCAACTCACGACTACGCTCGGCGCGTGAGTATGAGGGCACCTCATCAAACGGTGCATCCAGCAGGCTGTCGGGAGCGTCGCAGATAAAGAATAATCGTTCCACCTCATTCCCATTGCGCTGATGAGCGTGCCCCAGCAGCAAGGTTTGGCCGTCCTCATTCACCATCTCCACCAGGATGACGGACAGCTCCCGATAGAAGTAATTTTTATAGTGGTATTGGCTCTTGCGGCGGTTGGCCAGGTATTGAGTGAAGTCGTTGACAGATGGCTCAAAGACAGATAGTAGCAAGGCGATGTAGGTAGACTTTCCACCCCCGTTCACCAGTTGCTGATAGGTACTGACCACTGCCTTTGTATTCTTGGCAGGGGCTCTGCGCACTGCATCATCCGGCAGTTCGGAAGCTTGGGCGAGGCCGATGTAATTCAGATTGAGGTCCTTGTAGAAAGCCTCTTCGTGACCAGCGCCATCCATATAGACCCGTTTGATCAGCCACATGATCAAACCTCCAATTTGTGTTGTGTTTCTGCGGTTTCGATAGAGGCAGGCTGTCCTCCGTCCTCTGCGGATTGAGGATGATCGACTGATGTCGTCGCCTCAGCATTGCCTGGGGCAGATGGCTGCTCCTCTGTTGCAGGATCGATATCCATCACGAAGCGCACTGTCTCTTCAATGCCTGTATGGCGCAGATAGTGTTTGAGCTTCTGGGTCGGATACCAGTCAGATTCTCCCGACAGGCTGCTGTCCTCAGCCAGAAAGCCTTCCTCCTGCAGCAACTGTATCCAGCGCATTGCCATCTCAGTTTGCGAGCGAATACTGGAGACGCGCGCCACCTTTTCGTCGTAGATACGGGGGATGCGCTCTTCCTGCACAAACCGGGCAGCAAGGAGCAGGCCATCCACCGCCCCATCTACCTCGGCCTTGCGCTGCGCAATAACCTGATCGGCTACATCGTTGAGCTTGGCCACCACCGAGGCTGCACTGGTGCCTCTGACTTGACCAGACTCAACCCGAACCGAATCAGGGTTAGGAAACATGTCCGCAAGCAACGCGATAAGCGTCAGGCCTGCAAAGAGGCGCTGCTCCTTGCGCTCTTTGCCCATCTGCTCAGTGGTCACATCGTGTAGCAGGCGCTTATTAAGCCAACCCAGGGTGGGGGCATACGGACCACGACCATTGGCGGTCAACAACACCCCATAGCTCTCGTGCATACCGAGATAGTTCAACTTCATGCCAGCCGCGATGCCACGAATAATTTCCATAAACAGGACATCACCATGGAGTTCCAGAGCCCGCTGAATCGCATCATCAGCCATTTTGTATCCCAATGAGCTCATGATCGCTTGCGTGGCGATCTCGGCGTAGCGTTTAGCGTGTTGATCTGCGTCGTACATAACTACTCCTCGAGGGTCGGTACAGGGGCTGCTGTCAGCAAGATGATGTTGTCGGCTCGCCAAAGAGCTGATTCGATAGGGGTGTCGTCCACATCTACTTCAATGGAGGAATCGTTGTTGGTCGCCAAGCTGCCGATATGAAGCAAACAGACCTGCTGCTCCTGTTCGGATAACTCACCCTCCTCGTAGGCATCAAATACGTCTGCAAAACTGACTTGGCCCTGCGCTTTCAGACGGCTGGACACCCAGCTACTGCAATGACGGATCACCGAATCGGGAATGCCTTGCAGACTGGTTTCTATCGCCTCGGGTTGTTCGGTGGGGTCCTGGATCTCGTGTGGCAACACCTGATCGAACTGATCGATGTAGAGGTTCAGCACCAATTCCAGATCAAGCAGGGTGTGGCAATCATCATATTGGCAGCGCGGGGCCAGCAGGCATGCAACTAAGTCGTCCATGCTTTGTTCAGCTGCCGTTGGAGTGTGGGCCAGCAGAGGCTTAAGTGCGGCTTTTTCAAGTGTCTCCCGGAACAGGGTATTATCCCTCGGAATGATCAGCTTTAGACGGGCCTGCTCAAAGTCCTTGTTCACATCATGCAGGCAGTCCTGATAGCTCAGCGTGAAAGTGCTGACGTCGGCGAAGATTTCCTGCGCCTTGCGCAGCTTATTGAGCTTATCGGGGTGCAGTTCTGAGCGGCCATCGGCAAGCATTTCTGTGATGGTGGCGAGTGTGCTCTGGATATGCCCAAGCACCTCCTCGGTCTTATCGAAGGAGTCGCTGAGAATTGGCCGGATGTCCTGTGCGTAGGATGCACTTAAATCACCTGCCTGGGCGGCGCGCACTTTCATTCGCATACCAATCAGGTATTGCTCAAGTTGCCGCTGGGTCGACTGGATCTGGTGCACCGCTTTGTCGATCTCGCCACGACGGATAGTCTTGAGGGTGCGCCAAGCCAGTATGGCGGCACGTTCGATTGGCGTTTCATCAAGACGAAGGGTATAAAACATCATCCCCTCATCGGTCAGTGACCAGAGGATATCGTCTGAGCCGACAACCTGGTCATGACGCACCAGTCGAACCACCTGCTCGTCAGAATGTGCACGTTCGGTAAAGTCATAGAACCGCAGACGGAAAGGATCCTTGATCGCGGCGAAAATCTTGCCGGCTACCTGCACATAGCTAGCATCATTGTGTCCAGGATACGCCTCTCGCATGTGTTCCACTAGGCACAGTTCCGCCTCTCTACGGGTCATACCCGGCTGTCGCTCACGGTCGGTGTAGTACAGCATGGCGTCAAATAGGTACATGATGGCCGCAAGGACATCAAAGTCGATTCCGCCGAACGGCTTGCGTTGTAGGGCGCTGTAAATTGAATCGAGCGTTCGTACAACGAGCAACGCATGAGACTGAATGGTCAGTTCTCGACGCGCCATCGGTTCGTTGCGAGCTTGCTCCAGAAACTCTAGCGACATAGCATTCTCCGACTGAGAAGACGCCACTATAGCACCACGCAGTAACTCAAACAAAGATACTTTGCATAATATGATCTACATGCAATATTATTTGTCCTGAAATAAGTCAAGCCATATACTGGTTCCGAGTATCGGTTAGATCTCGAATTACACTCCGTCCACCAACGCCGAACAAAAACTGGTATGCATTACTCAACGTTTCTCGGTCAGCACAAAACATCGCTCAGTCATGCGCAGTGGCTGCGCTTACGTTATATCGAGCGTCAGTTGCTTTGGGAGCGCAAGGTCACATCGCGCATGATTGCAGATGAGTTTGGCGTCTCTGCGCAGCAGGCCCGGACTGACGTACGAACCTATTTGGAGCTGGCACCTGGTAACGTGGTTGACCAAAGCGGTAGCCGCAAGGGGTATTTTCCCAGCGCCACATTTTCGCCTGTATTGCTGGGGGAGAATGACCTGGTATGGCGCGCGACGGCAGAGTTTCAACCGCCGCAAGCGGCTCATGTGCAGGAAATCCCGATTATTCATCGCGCGGTACCCAGCCGCACTTTGTCGGTTTTCCTGTCTGCGATCGAGCAGCAGGGTCAGGTGCACGCGACCTATGCGTCCATGGAGAATCCGGAAGGTACGCCTCGAAGGCTGACCCCCGCAGTCATTATCACCGTCAACGGACGACAACATGTACGCGCTTATGATTGGGGCAGTTCGGCGTACAAAGACTTTGTTCTGGCACGATTCATAGGCGTCCCGGAAATAATTACTCCTGCCGAAGCTCCGCTAATTGAAGACAAGGCATGGGATATTGCGATCCCTGTGCGCTTTATTGCCAATCCTGCGCTGAGCAAGGCGCAGCAGAGGGTGATTGAGCAGGACTACCTGCTTGAGCCCCGCGAATTCAGCATTCGCGCGCCGATGATTTTTTATTTATGCCCCGAGAACAACCTACCCAAAACCGATGGCGAGTATGCGGAGGCTACTGATCCTAATGGCCACGGACCCTCCGTTTATCCGGTTCTTGCTGTTCACGCTCAAACGGGTGAACCCATTCACAAGTATCGTTGTGCGGGTGAGCATTAGAGTGTACTTCCCACGGTTTGGTAAACACTTCTGGGTACGCTCTGAGCTTAGGAACTCAGGCCATGAACAACCGTGATAAGATTCAAACTGGTAGTAAACTGATCGGTTACAGCCTCAATGTTTATCTGGAATTTTTCAGCAGTTTTTCTACTGCCCTTTTGCGTTTGTACAAAAATGAATAACGTCGATCTACCATCATTTAAGCAATTTCAACCAGATTCCCCCTGGACTCCAACCAGGTCTTGCGGTCCGAACTGCGCTTCTTGGCCAGCAGCATGTCCATCCGCTGAGTCGTCTCCTGCTCATTGTCGAGGGTCAACTGAACCAAACGACGAGTGTCTGCAGACATGGTGGTTTCACGCAACTGCAGAGGGTTCATTTCGCCCAGTCCCTTAAAGCGTTGCACATTGATCTTGCCTTTCTTTTTCTCAGCACGGATGCGTTCAAGAATGCCTTCTTTCTCCGCTTCATCCAGGGCGTAATAGACGTCCTTGGCCACATCAATCCGGTAGAGCGGAGGCATGGCCACATAAATATGGCCGCGTTCCACCAGCGGGCGGAAGTGTTGAACGAACAGGGCGCAGAGCAGGGTCGCGATGTGCAAGCCATCGGAGTCCGCATCGGCCAGGATGCAGATTTTTCCGTAGCGCAAACCATCCAGGTTATCCGATGCCGGATCAACTCCCAGGGCTACGGAGATATCGTGTATTTCCTGGGAGGCCAGTACTTCTGAGGAGTCCACTTCCCAGCTGTTGAGGATTTTACCCCGCAACGGCATGATGGCCTGGTACTCACGGTCACGGGCTTGCTTGGCAGAGCCGCCCGCCGAGTCCCCTTCCACCAGGAACAGTTCGGTCATGCTCAGGTCCTGACTGGCACAATCCGCCAGTTTACCCGGTAGTGCTGGCCCCTGGGTCACTTTTTTACGGGCGACCTTCTTGGCTTTGCGCATCCGTTTCTGGGCATTGCTGATGCAGAGTTCTGCCAGCAGTTCAGCTTCAGCGGTATGCTGGTTCAGCCAGAGACTAAAGGCATCTTTTGCCACACCAGAGACAAAGGCGGCACACTCTCTGGAAGAGAGGCGTTCTTTGGTCTGGCCGGAGAATTGTGGGTCTGCCAATTTGGCAGATAATACGTAGGCGCAGTTTTCCCACAGGTCATCGCCACCGAGTTTCACGCCACGGGGCAACAGGTTCCGGAACTCACAGAATTCCCGGATGGCTTCCAGCAGGCCGGTTCTCAGGCCATTCACGTGGGTACCGCCCAGCGGGGTGGGAATCAGGTTGACATAGCTTTCCGTCAGCAGTTCACCACCCTCGGGTAACCATTGGACGGCCCAGTCTACCGCCTCGCTTTCCCCTTTCAGGGAACCGGTAAAGGGTTCAGCGGGCAGCACGGCAAAGCCTCTGGTGGCACTTTTGAGATAGTCATTCAGGCCATCTTCGTAGTACCACTCGGTCACGTCTTCAGAAATACGGTCATCAAATTCAACCCGCAGGCCAGGGCAAAGGACTGCCTTGGCCCGGAGAATATGCATTAGCCTTGGTACGGAAAATCGTGGGGAGTCGAAGTAGCTGGCATCGGGCCAGAAACGAACCGTTGTTCCGGTATTGCGACGTCCGCAGGTGCCGGTTTCGTGAAGGTCTTCATCCTTGTAGCCATCTTTAAAGCTGATGGCAGAAACAACGCCGCCACGGCGAACGGTCACTTCCAGATGGCTGGAGAGCGCATTGACCACAGAAACACCCACCCCATGCAAACCACCGGAGAACTGGTAGTTCTTGTTGGAGAATTTACCACCGGCATGCAGGCGGGTGAGAATAAGCTCAATACCCGAGATGCCATGTTCCGGATGGATATCGGTGGGCATGCCACGGCCATCATCCACTACTTCCAGAGACTGGTCTTTGTGCAGGGTGACCTTGATATGGGAAGCAAACCCTGCCAGAGCCTCATCCACACTGTTGTCGATGATTTCCTGGGCAAGATGGTTTGGCCGGGTGGTGTCGGTGTACATTCCGGGGCGTTTGCGCACCGGGTCGAGGCCACTGAGTACCTCAATCGCCTCGGCATTGTAGTCGTTCTTTACCATGAGTCCTTGCTGACTGATCGCTTTATGATGTAAAGCGTGAAAATGGAGAGTGTAACGAATCGACGGTGATTTGTTCAAACGGATGTCGGAAAATCCTGTTCCAGAAAGTCAAATATTTCTGGTAACACGGTCTCAAAATGATCAAAAGTGTGGCTGCCACCTTCCTGTACGATCGCTCTGCATTGCTGATATTTTTCCACCGCCAGGCGGTAGTCCAGGGTTTCATCGCCCGTCTGTACCATAAGCAGTGTGTTGTCCGGTGATGCTGGTGGCTCTGTTTCCAGAAGGAGCAGCTGCTCAACATACTCTTCGGTCATAACCCAGTCGGCTCCCGTATGGAAGTTTTTCTGGGGGCCGAGAAAGGCTTCGAATCGTTCATGGGGAACGACGGCCGGGTTAATCAGCACCAGTCTTGCCTTTTTCCGGTGGCCATTATCCAGTAGCCAGCGTTGCAGCCAGGTTCCCAGGAAGCCACCAAGGGAGCTGCCAATGATGTAGATATCCCTGAGGTTCAGCGATTTTTTCAGGTGGCTCTGTATACACTGCACAATATCCGATGGAAAAACCGGCAGATCTGGTATCCATAATTCAATATCCAGCCGGTTATCCCGGACATACCCGGTAGTTTGGATAGCCTTGCTTGACTGGGATGAACTGTTCAGGCCATGCAGATAAACCAGCAGCGGCTTCATATTTTTGCCCCTATCATTCTATTCACCAGTTCTGCCGGGGAGTGGTCAATCACCAGCTGTTCAAACCAGTAGCGGGTGATAAAGCCTTCATCCACGGCATTCTCCAGCCAGGCCACCAGGTGATCATAATAGCCAGCCGTATTCAGAATGGCGCAGGGTTTACCATGGTAGCCTACCTGCTTATGGGCAATTTCCTGAAACAGTTCATCCATGCTGCCAACACCACCGGACAAGGTGATAAAGCCATCCGCCAGCTCACCCATGGTCTGCTTGCGCTGGTGCATGTCCTGCACATGGATCAGTTCGCTCAAGCCTTTATGGGCCTGCTCCTGTCCGACCAGGGCATGGGGAATCACCCCAACCACCGTGCCACCTCCGGCGATGGCTCGATCAGCGATAGCGCCCATCAGTCCAACATTACCACCGCCATAAACGATGGTGATGCCTTGCTCTAACAGCGAGTCCACCAATGCCTCAGCGGCCTGACGGTACGCTTCCTTACGACCAGACCGGGCACCGCAGAAGATTGCCACTGACTTCATTGCTTATCCCTCTATTTCTCTGCATGGCAATAAGTAGCTAACCATATGAAATCATATATTTCTGACTCCTTGTTCAGGCACTCCCGGCAACCGCTCCTGCGTTGCTCTAGCTCCTGCATCCATGCAGTCGTGCTTCGTTACAACTCCGGTCACATAGCTACGGCTATGTTCCCTCCGTTGTGCCTCGCATAGCACCTGCCCAAGTAGCCAGAAATATGTGATTCCATATGGCCAGCTACTTAGCAAGCATACACAATTAGCTATACTGCTGCCTGTCCTAATGATCAGAATAACGCTCATACCATGCATAATATCGTGATTGACATTGATTATCGGGAAAGGGCTTCAGGGATTGTTGACATACTGCAGGGGCGGGAAGGGATTGTTGTGAACACCGTCTCTCTTGATAGTGGAGATTATAAAATCAACAACGACTGGCTGGTTGAGAGAAAAACGCTGACCGATCTGGCGGCCTCCATTATTGATGGTCGGTTATTTCGGCAGTTGAGCCAGTTTAGTTTTCCTTATCGCAAAGTATTACTGATTGAAGGAACTACTGACATGTTGTGTTCATCGGGTATACGACGAGAGTCTATTCAAGGGGCTCTGGTCACAGTGTCACTGTATTTTGGTATTCCCGTACTTCGTTCCATGAACCCGAATGAGACTGCTGCATTATTGATTATGGTGGGGCGACAATGGAGCAAGTTCAGAGGGCTTATGAATTCTGCGGGTATGGGGTCCCGGCCTGTTCCATCTAAAAATCCGGTCCGGCAATCGTTAAATATGCTGCAGTGTTTGCCGGGTGTTGGCTCGCTGAAAGCCCGGGCTCTGTTGCAGAAATTCGGTTCGATTGAAGCGGTCTTGCTGAGTTCGGTTGAAGAGCTGGCACAAACCAGGGGGATTGGCAGAAAAACAGCGCAGGGCATCAAGCAGATGTTGAAGCATTCCTACGCTGGCAAAGCTGAAACTGAATGACCACATCATAGGTCATTCAGTTAAACCTTGATTAACCTTTAACACGAAGGTGCACAAACCACTTGCTCAAACCCACCATCACACCACCACCAATGATATTACCGATGGTAACCGGCAGCAGATTCATAAAGATGTTGCCCAGGCTGATCATGTCGAAATCGGCAGCGGTGTAACCAATCGCCTGCCAGAACTCAGGGCCAGCCACAGTCTTAACCATGTAGCCCACTGGCAACAGGTACATGTTGGCTACGGAGTGCTCAAAACCCGCTACCACAAACGCCGCTACCGGCAGAATGCAGGCCATCATTTTACCCGCAGCTGTGCGTGCACTCAGGGTCATCCAGTAGCACAGGCAAACCAGCAGGTTACAGAGAATACCCAGGATCAGGGCCTGGAAGAATGGATAGCCCAATTTGGCCTTGGCAATATACATGGCAGAGAGGCCTACCTGACCATTGCCGCCTTCCCAGACCCCGCCACCAATAATCAGCAGGGCAAAGAGAATAGAGCCGATAAAGTTACCAACGTAAACCAGCCCCCAGTTTTTAACGATGTTACGGAACTTCAGTTTACCCGTTGCCTTGCCCATCAGCAGCAGAGTACTGCTGGTAAACAGTTCGGCACCGCAGAGCACTACGAGCATCAGGCCGGTACTGAAGACAATACCACCCACCAGTTTGGACATACCGTAAGGCATGCTTTGGGCACCGGCCATCACTACGGTATAGAACATGCCGGCAATGGCAATAAAGATACCGGCCATAATCGCCAGGATCATGGTTATCTCAGGGTGTTTTTTGGCTTTGCCTATTACTGCCTGCTCAGCCAGCTTTGCCATTTCCGCAGGAGGAACCGCACCATAGTTGGGCATATTTTGAACTTGCATGGGGTTATCCACAGCCAATCGATGTTGGCGCTAAGTCTACCAGTGAGAAGAATCGGGTATCAGAGTGGTAAATTCATCGGGTATTACGAAAAATACTTAGTACATGGCGTGAACACTTCATAAATTGAATCAATGAACAAAAACAGTGCATTAAAAAATAGATAGAGTTTGTGCAAAAGAACAGTTGCTTCTTGTGATAAATACAGCGACGATAAAATGAGTTGTGTTATAAAAATGCTGTTCAATATCCACAGGCATCGAGCATACCGTTTTCCGGTTCTTCACACACCAATGGAGAAAAGGATGGAGGGAAAATGCCATGAATAGTCATCTGCTGATCATTGCCCTGGGAGTCACTGTTCTCGGCTCTGCGCAAGCAGACGACCATGGGCAGATGCCTGGTGATGTTGAACTGCTGCCGGAGCAACACGCGGCAGAATCCCCGGATAAGCCCTCTACCTTGGAACTGAGCAACCAGTCATTAAGCCCGGCTGATAACGCCAGAGGCCTGCGCATTGATTATCAGCCTTTTGATAACAACTTCAGTATGTCGGCTGGCAGTTTTCGCCATGCGGCAAAAGATTCACAGAATTCACGCTACAACAACAAAACCTATCTTGGTGTAGGTTGGAAGAAAATGGTGGATCAGGCAAGGCTGGGTGTTCGGGTTGATATTGGTGCTGTTTATGAAAATAATGAAGGCAGCAATCTTGCCGCCCCTACGGTTAACAGTTTGAAATCCATCTCAAGAAACAACGTTGATGAAACGACAACTGCCCGCTGGCAGCCTGTGATCAGTTTTGGGGTTTCCTATCGTTTCTAGCGCATCCAAGCCTTAATACCCACGCATCTTCACACCTGCAGAGGACGGCCTTTGACAGTCCATTTAAATGGCTTGGCCATCCTCTCATTGAAGAACTCAATAAAACCGTAGAGCCGTACCTTCAGGTCCTCTTTGGAAGTGAAGCTGTTCCTTTTCAAAAACCTTCTGACCAGGATGGAAAACCAGATTTCAATCTGATTCAGCCAAGACCTGCTTGCGTCTCGTGTTTTCGTGTCACATCAAGACAAAAATCACCGACCTCGGATAACAAGGCGGAACTTTTTTACAGAGCGATTGCTCTAAGCATCCACCTATTCGGACAGATGGCAAGTTACCATGCAACCACTAAATACCGGGGGTTACCCTGGCTTGCTACCAGCCAGTGCTGCCGGAACCTCGAAAACTTCGGAGAAAGTAGACGACACTTATTTACCGACCTATGCAAAACAGATTCCCCGTATCTCTGTTCCCGACGATCCGGGAATATCCGGCAGAGTCGGGTTACAGCCCACTTATGGTCATAATCTGTCTGTGGCCGTGCAATCCGGAGTCAGGACTGACGGTCTGGCTGCTGCAGGAACCGGCGACAACCGTTGTATGGTCGCACATTGCACCGGCGCTGCCAGTAAGGTCCCTCTGAATTGTGCAGTTGAGTGCGGGGATATCAATATGGTGGCATGGCTGTTGCGCAATGGCACCGAGGTTAATGGCCGCGAGGAAGGGTTGCGGAAGCAGCATAAAGCCCTCAGGTTCCCCGGCAGAGAAGGGTTTACCCCATTGACCCGGGCAGCCATGTACGGGTTAGTTGACATCGCGAGGTTACTGCTTGAGTCTGGAGCTCGTGTTGACCACCCCGATTGCAAGGGCATGACGCCACTGGCCACAGCTGCGGCCTTGGGTAACACTGAACTTATGCAACTGTTGATTGATTGCCAGGCGGATATTAACAGCAATACCCTTGGCTGGCCGACTCCCCTGACTCAGGCTGCCAGGAACGGACAGGTCGGGGCGATAAGCCTGTTACTGGAGCATGGAGCGGATATTTACAGCTTTGCCTACGGAGGCGGAACGCCACTGACTCAGGCTACCATGCATGGGCATACCGAGAGCGTACGAATGTTGCTGACTATGGGAGCCGACGCCAACAGTAATAGTTCTGGAAGGGGGACGCCACTGTGCAAGGCTGCGGGCAAGGGTTATATTGAGATTGCCCGGCTACTGGTGAGTCATGGAGCCAACATTAACAGGTTTGATGGCGGCTATTTCAGGTCAAATTCCCTGAGCGAAGCTGTCAAGCATGGGCATGTTCAGCTGGTGAAGCTGTTGCTGGAACATGGCGCGCATTGGCAAGGTCCGGGTATAGAGAAAGGTCTGCTTAGAGTAGCTGTTGAGAAAGGTTGCATCGAGACCGTGAAATTGCTGTTGAAGCATAATGCGGATGATGTAAACGGCGGAGGATTCAGACCACTTTCACCACTGTCAGCGGCAGTCAAAAAGTGGGATATTGATTTAGTGAAACTTCTGTTGCAATTCGGTGCAGATCCTGATTGTAATGCCTTAAGTGGTGTCTATCCCCCCAATCCGCTGGCCACTGCGGCTGAATTTGGGCGAATTGAATTTGTTGAACTGCTGTTGCAATCCGGTGCTGATGTGCACGGCCATACCTATGGGAAGAATTCGCCCTTGACGCTTGCGGCGGCTGCAGGACATTACCAGGTGGTGCAGTTATTGTTGCAGCATCAGGCGGACGTTCATAGCCGTACCAAGGGTAATGATACTCCTTTGACACAGGCGGCGGCTCAAGGGCATTACCAGGTAGCGCAGTTATTGTTGCGGCATAAGGCGGATGTTAATAGTCACTCCTCTGGTCTTGCTACTCCTCTGACGCAGGCGGCTATTGCAGGACATTACCAGGTGGTGCTGTTATTGTTGCGGTATAAGGCGGATGTTCATAGTCGTGACGTTAGAGATGGTACTCCTCTGTTCTGGGCCAACAAACGAGGGTTCTGGAAAATTGCTTTTGAACTTATCCACTACGGCAGCTGTCCAGAGAGAAGCCTGTCACCGAATGTTATCAGTACAGTCACTCAGAAATTTGGCTTCAACCCGCAAGAAACTACTCTCAGTCTGGAAAGTTTGTGCAAGAGGAGGCTGCATGATTTGCTTGATAGACGAACAATATCTTCTTTAAATTTGCCTTATGGTTTGAAAAATGCACTTCTGAAGGAAAATTTTTTCCCATAAGTCCATGGCCTCCGCAGTTCAGCTGCCTGGCTCCCTTATAACCAGAGCGACAGATTCCCACGTTCCACAAAAGAACCTGAAATCAGTTCATGTCCCGGACAGCGCCCAGTCAGTAACCGGATTACCCCCTGAACTTCTTCATCTCGCCTGGGGGCATCTTCCGCTGCGGCGTCATGATAGATGATCGCCAACGACAACAGGTTTTTTCAGATTCAGAGAAATACATCAGATCGAATTTCTCCAGTAGCTCGATGTACCACATCAGATTGTTCCGGGCCAATATATGGCAGCAGGTGTGATCCGGCTTCCTTACCCCATAAAAATGGAACATAAAAAGGAACATCCCACTTTCACCACCAAAATAACGTAATCATTTGATTTTGAAGCATATATTCTATTCGAATATATGGTTGGCACGATATTTAATCGTTTAAAATCAAAATGTTACCAAGGGGTGGTGAAGGTCGGAACATAAAAAGGACACCCACTTTTATCGGTCGAAAAGTCTATGGGTGTCCTTTTTTTTTCTGCTTTTTTTTTCTGGGTTAACAGTTTGAAATCCATCTCAAGAAACAATGTTGATGAAACGACAACTGCCCGCTGGCAGCCTGTTATCAGTTTTGGGGTTTCTTATCGTTTCTAGTGCATGGTTTCAATGCAATTGATGGGCTCTTTCCTTGACCTCCAAACTCCGTTCGTCTTGAGCGGAGTCGAAAGGCGTAAACTCCATACCCTGAATACTGTGCCAATCACCCTTCGACTCCGCTCAGGGGGAACGGAGATTGTACGTCAAAATCATTGAAACCATGCACTAGTGCAGATAGGCGCTAATACCACACCGCTATCAGGAACCTCGGTAACGAGGCACAGTCGTCTTCTATGGCGTGGTTTTCATTGGCTTAAGCGCAGCCGTCTTCTTTTCTTCCGGCTTAACGGCAGTAATCGTATTAATGTGCATCCCTTTTAATACATTCAACGCCTGATTCAGCTGATAATCCTGGGCCAATAGCTCCGCTGCCTCTTTCTCTGCCTTACTGGCCCTGGCTTTCTTACTGTTGGATGCATCATCTTTATTGCCATTGCTGAGATGTCGTTGCAAATCGGCTTCCTTATACTGCTGAGGGGCATCAATCGGGGTTACTTTGGCACGCTGGACCAAAATATCCGGTTTAATTCCTTCGGCCTGGATGGATCGACCATTGGGCGTATAATACAAGGCAGTGGTCAGTTTTAATCCCTTGGCTGCATCAACACTCAACGGTAAAACGGTTTGTACCGACCCCTTGCCAAAAGACTCGGTTCCCATCAGCACAGCTCGCTTATGATCCTGCAGGGCACCGGCAACAATTTCGGAGGCTGAGGCTGAACCGCCATTGATTAACACCACCAACGGGACGCCCTCTGACGGGTCATCAACCGATGCGCTAAACCTCAACTCAGAGTTTGGAATACGACCTTTGGTGTAAACAATCAACCCTTCGCTGATAAAGGCATCGGTAACGCCAACCGCAGCCTGCAGCACACCACCCGGATTGTTGCGCAGGTCAAGAACCAGCCCGTTAAGCTTGCCGTCTTTCTGTGCTTGCTTGAGTTCTTTCAAGGTATCCACCAGCTCATGGCCGGTATCCGCCTGGAACTGACTGACACGAATATAACCATAACCCGGCTCAAGATGTCTGGCCCTGACACTCTGGACTCGGATAACCGCCCGTTCCAGGGCAATCTCAAGGGGCTTCTCCACACCCTCACGGACAATCGTCAGCTTGATCGGGGTGCCTGCCTTACCGCGCATCTTATCCACCGACTCTCCCAGGCTCATTCCCTTAACCGATACATCATCCAGCTTGATAATCAAATCCCCGGCCTGAATGCCGGCTTTTGCGGCAGGTGTGTCATCAATGGGGCTCACCACCTTGATAAAGCCATCTTCCATGCCCACTTCAATACCCAGGCCACCAAATTCTCCGGAGGTATTTTCTTCCAGCTCTTTGAAGTCATCCGGTTTCAGATAAGCAGAATGAGGATCAAGCCCGCTGAGCATTCCCTGAATGGCATTTTCCAGCAACGTCCTGTCATCGACTTCCTCAACATAGGCTTTTTTGATGCGTTCCATGACTTCGGTGAAGGCCCGAAGTTCATCAAGCGGCAGCTTTCCTTTTGGCTGCTCACCGTGCCCGGTGTCCTGGTCTACTGGAGACTGGCTGTTGATTTCAGCGGCAGGAGCCTTTGGGGGCTGTTCTTCCTGAACAGCCGTATCAGCCCAGCCATTGAATGCCAGTCCGGTAGCCAGCACCAGGGCCGATGCCTTGATAAGCCGGTGGAGGTTAAAAATCAAATTCATGAATGCTCCCGAGCATTATTTAATTCAGTGAAGTATAGAAATTACTTATCGGTATCACCGTTTGAAACTACACTGAGTTCGGGATACTCTCCGACAGTGGTACATGGTTTGGATTCCCTTACTCACTTACGGCCAAGCCATAAAGATGGGTCTTGGGGTTTGCCCTTCAGGCGCACTTCAAAATAAACGCCCTCAGTCTGCTGCCCTCCACTTTGACCACTCAACGCCAGTGGCTCACCCGCCAGCACCGTATCACCTTCCTGCCTGAGAAGGGTGTCATTGTGAGCGTACAGCGTCAGGAAATTATCACCATGGTCAACGATCACCAACAGGCCGTAACTGCTCAGCCAGTCGGCAAAGATAACCCGGCCATCATGCACGGCATTAACTGTTGTTCCGGAGGTTGCGGCAATAAACATGCCCTGCCAGCGCATGCGTGTTTCCGGATTCTGATCGTTGAACTTAAACAACACGCGTCCTTTTACCGGCCATAACAGCTTGCCTTTACGATTGTTGAAAGACTCACTGTTACCGAGCTGCCGACTGATAATACTGGCCAGCACCTTATCCAGCTTTTCTCGCTCCTGTTCCAGCTGTTTAAGCGCTTTTCCTCCCTTTTGATAACGACTCGCCAACTCACTCAACCGCTGTTTACGTTCAGACTGCTGTTTGACCAGGGACTGCTTTTTCTGGTCAATCACGGCTTTTTCCTGATTCAGTCGGGAGAGGAGGGTTTGCTGGTCATGTTCCACAGATTTCAGTTCCGCAAGGGTTTTCTCATACTCACGGATAGACTGAAGTTGTGCCTTTTGAAAGTAATCAAGATAAACGAGTTGTCGGGAAACACTGTCCGGATCTTCCTGGTTCAGCAATAGCTTGATGCGGCTGTCACCCAGACTCTTATAAAGCGATTGCAGACTCCGGGCAACCTGAACCTTTTGTTGTTCACTCTTTGCCGTCAGTCGCTGCTGACGGCTCTGGAGCTTTTTTATTTCGCCCTGCCCCTCCTTAAGGCGAGCTTCCAGCGTGATGATATCGGTGTTCAGTTGTTGAATGGCCTTGTCGTTCTTCTGCACCTGTTTCTGGGCAGAAGTTCGTGCCGCATTGAGGGATTCCAACAGCTCTTTCGTATGTTGGATATCACTTTCAATGGCTTTGATTTCTGCTTCGGTTGCCACCTGTTCATTACTGATACCCAACTGAGGAATGATTGAGCAGGCAGCAAACAACAGTGCTGTGAACATTTTTTTATATCTGCCCGGGAGCAGCGAATTGAAAAGCATCATGGGAGGTGTCTTTGGCTATTGGCGAAAATTC
>NZ_JBLYNS010000053.1:0-32739 GCF_049310205.1 Endozoicomonas sp. ALC013
TCTATTGATTTCAGGCAATCATCAGTTCTTCCTGAATTGAACAGGGCTCTTGCTTTAAGTTGGTGTGCACGTAGATAGAGAAGCCGACTCAAGTTGGAATAAGTATCTAATATCTCTTTTGCTATTTTGAGTGCATTATCATTATCACCTGCTGTTAAAGAGCTGAACCCTTCATTGATACAGGGCATTTTACCCTGTCGATGATAGCCTGCACCCGGTTGAGAATGGGGTGGGGGGCGATGATGAAAACCTTGAAATTCCTTCCTGTTTTCAGGGGTACCCAGGCTCCTGGGTATATAAACAGGCGTTGCATTGGATGCCCCTTGTAACTGTTGTATGTATCTTACGGATCTATTAAAACATGGCCTCTTATAAGGAGCTGCCTTATCTCCATGGTATTTGTTAGCCTGATGACCAGCCAGAAAAGGCTTACGAGCGTCAGGATAAGCATTATTATCCATGTAACGAACTTCGGATGCTTTCATGCCGCAATGGCCCCCATAGTTACTGAGTGACTCACAGGTCTCCATGACTCTTTTATCATTAGGCCTGATTACCACTGAAGCTACGCATCAGTATGAGACTTTCACCCAATACTATGGCTGAATTTTTTGGGAACCCAGGTTATTCTCGGACAGTCTTAAGTCCGACAGGAAGCCTTGCTAAAAAAGTACGCTCTATTTTCCTCCAGTCTTCAGTTTTTAGCCGGTCCTGTCGGTAAGGGTGCAGTTTGTTAGCTTCGGTAAAATATTCATAAACCAGGTTTTTCAATTCATCTTTTGAAAAGAAATCCTGTGTTTTCTCAACAGGTAATAATGCTGCGATACGAAGGCAGTGCCCTAACTGACTAAAAGATGATGCATCGAGATACTGACTTTTTTCTATTGCATTACATCCATGCTCAATGGCTTTAGCCAAAAGCCCTGGAATTTCCTTGCTTTGACCAGAATAAATGCACTCTCTGAAGTAACGGATGCTGGTACACAAGTCCACTTCAGGCCCGACAAAACCATTTTTATCAAGTTGCATTTGGTCAAACTGACGCCAGTTCATTAAATCGACATGAATGTCGCCAAGGGCCAGTTCGATTTCCTTGTCGTTGCAGGGGGTGCCTTCATGCCCCGAGCGGTCGTTGCGCAGCTTGATAAAGATCGCCAGTGCTTCCTGATATCGTCCCATGCTCTGGTATTGCCGACCAAGGGCCAGTTCAATGTCCTTGTCATTGCAGGGAGTGCTTTCATGTCCGGAGAGGTCGGTGCGCAGATTCTTATAGACTGTCAATGCCTCCTGATGACGTTCCATGTACTGGTATTGTCGGCCAAGGGTTAGCTCTATGTCCTTATCGTTGCAGGGAGTACCTTCATGCCCGGAGCGGGTGGTGCGCAGTTGGTTAAAGATCGCCAGCGCCTTCTGATGCAGTTCCATGTGCTGGTATAGACGACCAAGGGCCAGTTCAATTTCCTTGTCATTGCAAGGAGTGTCTTCATGCCCGGCGCAGTTGGTGCGCAACGTGGTAAAGATCGTCAGCGCCTCCTGATACCGTCCCATGTACTCGTATTGTCGGCCAATGCTTAACTCTATGTCCTTGTCGTTACAGGGAGTGCCTTCATGACCAGAGCGGGCGATGCGCAGTTTGATAAAGGTCTTCAGCGCCTTCTGATACTGTCCCATATCGTGGTATAGCCGACCAAGGGCCAGTTCAATGTCCATGTCGTTGCAAGGCGTGCCTTCATGTCCGGAGCGGTCGGTGCGCAGCTTGATAAAGATCGTCAGTGCCTCCTGATACCGTCCCATGTACTGGTATAGCCGACCAAGGGACAGTTCAATGTCCTTGTCATTGCAAGGAGTGTCTTCATGCCCGGAGCGGTCGCTGCGCAACTGGTAAAAGATCGTCAGTGCCTTCTGATACCATCCCATGCAGTCGTATTGCACGGCAAGGGCCAGTTCAACTTCCTTGTCGTTGCAAGGTGTGCCTTCATGCCCGGAACGGTCAGTACGCAGCTTCAAAAACATCATTAGCGCCTCCTGATGCCGTCCCATGTCCTGGTATAGCCGACCAAGGGCCAGAGCAACTTCCTTGTCTTTGCAGGGAGTCCCTGGATGCCCGGCGTGGGCGGAGTACAGCTTCTTAAAGATCGCCAGTGCCTTCTGATGCAGTCCCATGTCCTGGTAAAGCCGACCAAGGGCTAACTCTACGTCCTTGTCGTGGCAGGGATTGTCTTCATGTCCGGAACGATCGGTGCGAAGCGTCTTAAAGACCGTCAGCGCCTCCTGATACCGTCCCATGAGCTGGAATTGCCGACCAAGGGCCAGTTCAACTTCTTTGTCGTTGCAGGGTGTGTCTTCACTCCCGGAGCGGTCAGTGCGCAGCTTGATAAAGATCGTCAGCGCCTCCTGATATCGTCCCATGTACTGGAATTGCCGACCCAGGGTCAGTTCGATTTTCTTGTCGTTGCAAGGTGTGGCTTCATGCCCGGAGAGGTCGGTACGCAGCTTGATAAAGATCGTCAGCGCTTTCTGCTGTAGTCCCATGCTCTGGTATAGTCGGCCAAGGGCCAGTTCTACTTTTTTGTCGTTGCAGGGAGTGGCTTCATGTCCGGAGAGGTCGGCACGTAGCTTGCAGAAGATTGTCAGCGCCTTCTGATACAGACCCATGTCCTGGTATAGCCAGCCAAGGGCCAGTTCTACTTGCTTGTCGTTGCAGGGAGTGGCTTCATGTCCGGAGAGGTCAGTGCGCAGCTTGATAAAGATTGTCAGTGCTTCCTGATGCTCTCCCATGCGCTGGTAATGTATGCCAAGGGTAAGATAATTATTTCTTTTATCGTTGTCCTTAATTGAGTGATTTTTATAAATGTCCTTAAAAACAAGCAGCGCTTCAAACATGAGTTTTTTGCCTTGCAGTGCTTTGCCTTTTGTCATCAGTAACCATTTGTTAAGGGGAGGTTTTACCTGTTCTATTGATCGCAGGCAATCATTAATCAGCCCTGAATTCAACAGGGCTCTGGCTTTAAGCAGGTTTGCACGCAGATAGTTACGTCGACTCAAGCTGGTATTATTCCTTAATATATCTTCTGCTAATTTGAGGGCATGATCATTATCACCTGCGCTTAAAGAGCTGAACCCTTCATTAATACCGGGAATTTCCCCCTGTCGATGATAGCCTGCACCCGGTTGAGAGTGGGATGGGGGACGATGATGAAAACGTTGAAATTCCTTCCTGTTTTCTGAGGTACCCTGGCTTCTGGGTATATAAGACGTGGCATTGGATGCCCCTTGTGGCTTTTGTATGTATCTTATGGATCTGTTAAAGCCTGGCCTCTCATAGGGGGCTGTCTTATTTCTGTGGTATTTATTAGCCTGATGACGGCGGGCCAAAAAAGGGTTATGAACTTTTAGATGCGCGTTATTATTATCCATGTATTAATTCTTTGAACACTTTTTCCTGCTTTCAGCACATTCAGTGCAACGCAGGATGCGTTAGTATGGGGTGAAGCATTTATCCTCGGTGGTAATAACAGATCGTGAGTCCCATACATTGTTTGCCACCGCGAAAGAAAAACTCAATTCAGGCACATGTATTTTATAATTATTGTCATGGCATCAGACTTGATACCGGCTGAGTATAGCAGGGCAAAACCAGCTTCTTCGGATTTTTCTGAAATCGCAAAATGAACGCACGTATCAAATATTCATACTCATCACGGGAGTTAAAAAGTTCGATTGGTATTACAACCAGGCTCCAAGGTACTGAGTGATAAATAGCAGTCGGTTATTGCATCGTTTGCAGCGCACGTGTAATCCAGTCACGGGTGGTATCATTTACTTCTGCCACCGAAAGGGATTTTGTTTTGATGACGGGCCCGATCTCTACCTGAATCGTTCCGGGGCGTTTTATCCAGGAGCTGTTCGGCCAGAAAACCCCGGCGTTATGGGCTATGGGAAGAATATCCACTGCCGCCGCTTTCGCCAGCCCTGCGCCACCACGGGAAAACTTGCCCGGTTCACCGGGAGATGCGCGTGTTCCTTCCGGAAAAATAAGGACCCAGACGTTATGGGCAAGTGCCGCTTTACCCTGCTCTCTGACCTGCTGAAGTGCCTGCCGGGCATCCTTACGATTAATGGCGATGGGCCTGATTTTTTGAAAAGCCCAGCCAAAGAAGGGGATTTTCAGTAGCTCCTGTTTGATCACCTGAGTCTGGGGAGTTAATAAGGTTTGCAGGAAAAACGTTTCCCAGGTGCTTTGATGGTTACTGATAATGACACAGGGAGAATCAGGAATATTCTCTGCTCCGGTTACACGCCATCGAATTCCGCAAATTAAACGACAAAGGTATACTGATACAACAGCCCATGTTTTGACAAAAATGCGATGACGGAGATTAAACCTGAAAGGGTAGATAAACAGAATCATCAGCATTGCCCAGAACACAGTCCAGACTGCCAGCGACAAATAAAAGACAGTTGTCCTTAAGACAGAAAAGGTAGTGGCCATTGACCGGGTCACTGCCCGGGTAGTTGCAGAACCGACAGCTGATGACATTAAAATCCCTCTGAAAGTAGTTCTTCTACAAAGCTGTTCAGATTGTTATAAACAGCTACATCCCTGCTACCAGATAGGCTACCAGAAATCGCTTCCGGGTGTTCGATGAGTTTAGTGTGGGTTTTAACGCCTTTACCCGTCAGTACCAGGGCAACTTTACAGCCACTGCTGACCCCTGCCTGAAGATCACGCAGTGAATCGCCAACCATCCAGGTTTCTGCCGGGCTGGCATCGTAGTCGGTAAAAATCTGGTCAATAAGCCCTGTTGCCGGCTTTCTGCATTGACAGTGGTCATCCGGGCCGTGTGGGCAGTAATAGATGCCATCAATATGACCTCCCTGCTCTTTGACCAGCCTGATTAGCTTGTCGTGCATGGCATTGAGCGCTTTGCCAGTGAAGTAGCCACGGGCTAACCCGGACTGGTTGGTCGCTACGACGACGCGATAGCCCGCAGATGACAAACGGGCAATGGCTTCAATACTTCCCGGAATAGGAAGCCATTCATGTTCAGACCGTATGTACTGGTCTGAATCCTCATTGATAACGCCATCCCGATCCAGAATAACAAGCCTGGTCATAGTGCTCCTGAAACACATAAAAAAAGTGCGGCTAGTACATCATTTCGATGAGTTTGATGTGTACAATCTCCGCTCACCCTGAGCGTCCTTCGGCTCCGCTCAGGAGGCACGGACGATGGGTGATTGGCACAGTATTCAGGGTATGGAGTTTGCGCCTTTCGACTCCGCTCAAGACGAGCGGAGTTTGGAGGTCAATAAAGGCACCCATCACTCACATTGAAACCATGTACTAGTGCCGCACTTTATCAGGTTGTGCTTAGCTTTTCTGTAACAAAGAGATATCCGCTACCTGCAGGAACAGGCTGCGCAATTGCTTCAGCAGGGCATAGCGGTTCAGGCGGATAGCTTCATCTTCAGCATTGACCAGCACCTGGTCAAAGAACAGGTCAACCGGTAGCTTCAGTGCCGCCAGACTCTCCATGGCCAGCGCGTAACGGCCTTCTGCCAGAGCAGGGGCAATTTCCTCTTTCTTGGCAAACACAATGTTGGCGAGCTCACGTTCAGAAACTTCGCTGAGCAGTGTCTCATCCAGTGCGTCAGGAATAATGATATCCCCGGCTTTCGCCAGAATATTGGATACCCGCTTGTTGGCAGAAGCCAGGGCATCCGCTTCATCCATGGCATTAAAGCGGGTAATGGCTTTTATACGACGATCAAAGTCCAGTGGCCGGGTAGGGCGTAATGCCTTGACGGAGTTAATGACCTCAACCGCAATGCCTTCTTCCTGGTAAGCGGCATCAAAACGCTCCAGCATGTAATTGACGACTGTCGTATTAAGGTTACCCAGTGCGGGCAGAGAAACACCTTGCTCCTGATAGCCGAGAATTGCCTGATCGATCAATGCTTCCAGATCAAGATTGAGTTTCTTCTCAACAATGATTCGCAGCACACCGATGCTGGCACGACGAAGTGCGAAAGGGTCTTTACTGCCGGTTGGCAGCTGATTGATACCGAAAATACCGGTAATGGTGTCCACCTTATCGGCAATGGCAACGGCACAGCCAATCAGTGTTGAAGGTAGCTGGTCACCGGCAAAGCGGGGCATGTACTGTTCATACAGCGTTTTGCTGACTTCGGGATTTTCACCGTCGTTGTCGGCATAGTACTGACCCATGATGCCCTGCAGCTCGGGAAACTCCAGCACCATTTCAGACACCAGGTCAGACTTGCACAGTTGACCGGCACGTTCAGCCAGCGAGGCATCACCACCTTCCGTTTGTGCAATGTAAGACGCAAGTCGTGCGATACGTTCTGTTTTGGCAAACACTGAACCCAGTTGTGCCTGGAAGACAATGGGTTTCAGTTTTTCACGACGATTGTCTTGTGTATGTTTACGGTCAGTGTCGTAGAAGAACTTGGCATCGGCAAGACGCGGACGAATGACTTTCTCATTACCTGCCACAACAAGGTGAGGTTCGGCACTGTCAATATTGGCCACGGTAATAAAGTGCGGCAGGAGTTTCCCTGCACTGTTTTCCACATGGAAATATTTCTGATGGCCTTTCATGGAAGAGATCAGTGCTTCCGACGGAACGGCCAGGAACTCATCATCAAAATGGCCACAAAGAGCGACCGGCCATTCATTGAGCGCGGTGACCTCATCCAGAAGGTCCGGATCAATCACCGAATGACCATTAATCGTGGCAGCCATCTGTTCAACCTGCTCACGGATAATGTCGCGACGGGTTGCAAAGTTGGCAATCACTTTGCCCTGTTCATGGAGAACCTGAGCATAGTCAGCAGGGTTGTTGATGGTGATTTCCCGGTTCCCGTGGAAGCGATGACCACGGGTTGTGTTACCGGCTTTCAGACCGAGAATTTCGCAGTCAATAATCTGATTGCCCAGCAGCATCAGCAGCCAGTGAACGGGACGGACAAACTCGGTACGGCTGGCACCCCAGCGCATACGTTTGGGAATGGGCAGGTTATTCAGAGACTGGGTAATAATTTCCGGCAGCAAATCTTTGCTGGCCTGACCCGGTTTGACCGAGCGGTAGACCAGCCATGCACCTTTCGGTGTTTCTTCCTGTTCCAGGTCTTCAAAATTAACACCGTTAGAACGGGCAAAACCAAGGGCTGCCTTGCTTGGGTTGCCTTCGGCATCATAGGCGGCTTTGACTGCAGGCCCCTTGCGCTCAAGCTGTTGATCCGGCTGTGCGGTATCCAGGCCTTTGATCAGCAGAGCCAGACGACGGGGGGCGGCAAACGACTCATAATCGGTAAATGTGATCTGGGCCTGCTCAAGACCGGAAAGGATGCCCCGGGTAAACGCGTCAGACAGGCTTTTTAATGCCTTTGGTGGCAGCTCTTCCGTGCCCAGCTCAATCAGGAAGTCTTCTTTATGTGCTTTATTCAGGGAAGTGCTCATTATTTTTCCTCCTGCGCGGTTTCTTTGGCAAGAGATGCCAGAACTTCATCACGAATGCTGTCATTCGCAAGGGGGAAACCAAGCTCACGACGCTTATCGAAGTATGCTTTGGCGACCGCCCTGGCCAGCGTTCTGACGCGCAGGATAAAACGCTGGCGTTCCGTCACCGAAATCGCGTGGCGGGCATCCAGCAGGTTAAAGGTGTGTGAAGCTTTCAGAACGTACTCATAAGCTGGCAGAGGCAGGCCGGTATCAACCAGCTTCCGGGATTCGCGTTCAAAGAAATCGAACTGTTTGAACAGCTCTTCCGTGTCAGCGTGCTCAAAGTTGAAGGTGGACATTTCAACTTCCTGCTGATGGAACACATCGCCATAAGTGACCGGACCCTGTGGACCCACCGTCCAGACCAGGTCATACACGTTATCAACATTCTGGATATACATGGCCAGGCGCTCAAGACCATAGGTGATCTCGCCGGTAACCGGGTAACACTCAATACCGCCGACCTGCTGGAAATAGGTGAACTGGGTGACTTCCATACCGTTCATCCAGACTTCCCAGCCAAGACCCCAGGCACCCAGTGTGGGCGACTCCCAGTTATCTTCGACAAAACGAATGTCATGAACCAGTGGATCAATGCCCAGTTGCCGGAGAGATTCCAGGTACAGCTCCTGAATATTATCGGGGGATGGCTTCATCACCACCTGGAACTGGTAATAATGTTGCAGGCGGTTGGGGTTTTCACCATAACGGCCATCGGTTGGGCGACGGCTGGGCTGAACATAAGCCGAGTTCCAGTTTTCCGGGCCGATGGCTCGCAGAAAAGTGGCTGGGTGGAAAGTACCCGCACCCACTTCCATATCCAGTGGTTGCATGATAACGCAGCCCTGTTGGGCCCAGAATTGTTGCAGGGCGAGGATCAGCCCCTGGAATGTATAGATATCTGGTGTGCTCTGGGAAGTCACTTTTCTACCTCTTGGAGGCTCAAATGTAAACGGGTCGTTTTTTGAACATTGAGCGTTGTGTTGCGAGCAATTATCGATGACCGGTTTATTCACCTGGCGCAGGTTTCCCTATGAGTGATCACTCGCAGGATTCGACTGTAAAAATAGAGAGGGAGTATACCGGTTTGTGCGATTAAGTTTAAGCTGTGGATAAGTTGTGAACAATGTGGGTAAACATTAAGGGTGTCTATTGGGAACTTAATAGCTCAAAAAGTTGTCCAAGCCGATTTTAAAGAAAGAGGTTTTTTAACAGTGCATGTAACGAATTCTGGTCCAGTTGGTGCGCCGTTTTCTTATCCTGCGAGGGAGCCTGAAACTAATAATAGAAAAAAGGTGGAAACAACTGCCTCTGTAAAATCAAAGCACAATCACGTACCCAGGCCCAGGAATGCATTTTTTATTTTTCGCAGCATGAGGGCAAAGGAAGTAAAGCCATTATGCCATCAAAGTGAATTCTCCAAACTGGTGGCCGAAGATTGGAAAAAAATGTCAGAGAAGGAGAAGGAGCGTTTTGTTAAGGAAGCCACATTAGAAAAGGATGAACACAAAAAAAAGTATCCTGATTACAAGTATCACCCCAGAAAGCGCAAAAAATCCAATGCTGAAAGCGAGTTAAAAGGCAAAACTGTAACAAGTCGGAAAGTAGCCCATCCCAAAAGGCAGCGTTCTGGTAATAATCCTGTTTCTGACGTACGGCAATCGGACAAGAAATCCGTGATCGCGCAAAAGGCGTCAAGCGTTGCTCATACCCGTGTTAAGCCAAACCAGGTAACGCATAAAGTATTGAGCCCTTCGGGCTTAACAGATCATAGTACCCAGACACCTGACAACAATAATGTCGCTCCCTTGCGTCAGGATTTGGTCTTCAGGGATGTTTCCTGTCAAACAGATATCAGTCTTATTTATTCAAATAAGGGAGACGATAATAAGCTCAAATCAGGCGTGGTAAGGTTTAACGAGTCTGAGATTGCTGATTTTTTGAATCCATTGGATGAATCTCAATGGCTCAGGGTTCTGGGGGGTGAGAGCCTGATGGAAGGACTATAATCCTCTGCATTCCAACCGGAAACTCTTCTTCATGGTTCTTATTGATGCTGCCTTCGGTTAGGAATTGCCCCAGAATAATTTGCACATTTCTGAGTTCAAAACTCCGTTCGTCCTGAGCCTGTCGAAGGGCGTGAACTCCGGCCTCATGTATTGTGCCTATCACCCTTCGATACTTCGACAAGCTCAGCACTCAGGATGAACGGAGATCGAGCTCAAAATGTCGAAATTATTTCGGGACAACTCCTTAACCGCTGCTTTATTTAGAATATGTTACCTTTGTTCCGGCCGCTGTAATGGCATTAATAACGCCAGAAGGTTGGAGTAAACAACACCAGAAGTGTAAAAATTTCCAGGCGTCCCAGTAGCATGGCAAACGCAAGAATCCACTTTGCGGCATCGGGCAGGCCCTGGTAACTGAACGCTGCTTCGCCGAGCGCGGGTCCGAGATTATTCAGGCAGGAAGCAATGGTTGAAAATGCCGTAGTAAAGTCTAAACCCGCTGCCAGTAAAGCCAGAAAGAGAAGAACAAACATCAAAATATAAGTGGCAAAGAACCCCCATACCGCTTCACCCACCCTTGGGCTCACGGGTTTGCCACCAATCTTGATGGTTAAGACCGCATTAGGGTGAACTAAACGACGAAGTTCTCTCATTCCCTGTTTGGCAATCAGAACAACCCTGATGACTTTCATTCCACCTGCGGTAGAGCCTGCACACCCCCCCATAAAACTGGTAAAAAACAACAGCAGGGGCAGAAACGTTGGCCAGGCAGAAAAGCTGGAGGATGAGGTGTAGCCAGTGGTTGTGGCTACGGATACCACTTCAAACAGACCATAGCGGAAGGACTTGGCAAGGGGATAAGTATCAGAAAGATAGAGCGTGGTAACGGTGATTGCGCCAACAACACCCAAAATGGCCAGAAACCACTTAACTTCCGGATCCTGAATATAGTGGGTCAATAACTTATTGCGCCAGGCGGTAAAATGCAGGGCGAAATTGATCCCGGCAATCAGCATGAAAAAGATGGCCACAGAGATAATCATGGGGGAGTTGAAGTGGCCCATGCTGGCGTCGTAAGTAGAAAAACCGCCGATGGCGATGGTGGTGAAACTGTGGCAGATCGCGTCAAACAGGTTCATCCCCGCTAACCAGTACGCCAGGGCACAGGCGGCCGTTAGAAAAAGGTAAAGAAACCAGAGTGCTTTGGCGGTCTCGGTAATTCTGGGCGTTAGTTTTGAATCTTTAACCGGTCCGGGAGTCTCTGTTCGATACAGCTGCATACCGCCGATCCCCAGCATCGGCAGAATGGCCACTGCCAGCACAATAATCCCCATGCCACCAAGCCATTGCAGCTGCTGGCGGTAAAACAGAATAGAGCGGGGCAGATGCTCAATGCCGGTCAGAATAGTGGCTCCCGTGGTTGTTAAGCCGGACATGGACTCAAACAGTGCGTCAGTGATACTGAGTGCCGGGCTTTCCATCAATAGAAATGGCAGTGAGCCCACTGCACCCAGAACAATCCAGAGCAGCGCCGTGACCAGAAACCCTTCACGAGTGCGCAACTCATCCTTGATATGCCGGAAAGGGAACCAGAGGAGAACGCCCAGCATTAGTGTCAATAGGAAGGTATAGATGAAAATGGACATTTCCTGCTCTTGATAAAGCAGTGCCACGACAATCGGAGGAAGGCTGGACGTACTGAACAAAATTAACAAAATGCCCAAAATGGGAAGAATAACCTGAAACTGCATGGTGCTCCTGCTTCATCCAGTGCAAGCACCCGGCGATATGGAAGTAAGGAATTGCCGGGCGCTCAAACAACCTGCCATGTTGTGTTCTTATAATGGCTATAAGAAATTCTAATTTTATGCTGTAGCAGGTTACTCCCAATCCATGGGAAAAATAAAGCCTGAACGACTTTTGTCAGATAAAAAAGGGGACTAAAGGATATTACACCTGGGGGGTAAATCAATCACCGACGTTACCAACAAGTCAGACCGTTCGGTATCATTGGTGGCAGCCGGGTTGCTCATCAGCGGTTCTCCACCGCTTGCTGAGGGGGCTGAGCTTCCATTATGACCTGTTGTCTGTTGTTCACTCATCCAGTATGCCGCTAGCAGCCAACGGTAGGCCGTTTCTTGGTCGTTGGTGACATCTTGTGCTGTTGTGGTTCCGGTCATTGCATGAACGGGTGTATCTGCTTTGACAGAAACCATTGGGCTCACTATTGCTACAGGTCGGCCAGCAGTGGACCATCTTTTAATGAGGTCGGTGCTTTGCTGGTCAGTTTCGATACTGGCAGGATCAGGCGGCGTGGCCGTTCTGCTGGCGGTCAGTCTTGTGTCCAAGGTTGTTTCCTATCGATGCTATCGTATTTAGCTCCCTTAGACATCAGTTATCAGGAATAGTTTCCTGTGATGGATAACCACAAAGCAATGGTTTAAAAGAACCCAAGACCCGCTATTCTCGGACAGCCTCCTAGAGGATATTACACCTGGGTAGTAAATCTGTGATAGATTGCAAATATCCTCTTCCAGTGATAAAGCGCAAATATTCTCTTTGGTAGTCTGAAAGTGAGCTATCGTCTCTCATTCGACGAGCAAAATCCTGTACTGCCTGATGGTCCTCACAATATGTTTTGAGAGACCATTCTGCAGCCCCTTTCGTTGCCTTGATTACGTTTTTTGTCTGGCTTGTTGTTGGTCCAATAACCTTTAGTATTTTCTCAAGATATTTCTCTTCTCCGGTTGCAAAGAAACCTGACCACCAAAAATCAAGCTTTTCGGGGCACACTCTGTTACTGTTAATCCATTTGGCCAGTTCAGAACTCCCTTCGATAATCTCAGAGGCCAGCGCACCACATTTAGCTGATTGAATTGGCCAGTTGTTTTTTTCAGATATCAGGGCAATTACAAAAGGAAGCTTATGCTTCAGGCATCCTTCACCCGTGTCGAGATGATCAAAATGGAGGTCTGTAAGCTTTTCAAACTGGCGAAATTTAGCTTCTGAAGGATCACGATAGAAATTTACCGACAAGTCATACAATTCACGCCTGGCCTTTTCAGTTTCATTGATGGCAGCCATATTGCTCATCAACGTTTCCAGCAAGTCAGACAGTTCAAGCTCGGGCTGTTCAGTATCATTGGTGGAAGCCGGGTTGCTCATCAGCGGTTCTCCACCGCTTGCTGAGGGGGCTGAGCTGCCATTATGACCTGTTTCCTGTTGTTGATACCTCCGGTGTGCCACTAGCACGTAACAGTAGGCCGTTTCTTGGTCGATGATGTCATCTTGTGCTGGCCGGTGAAGTAAGGCCCGGTCTGGGTTGATGGCGTGAGTGACATCTTGTGCTGTTGTGGTTACGGTAATTTCCTGAACAGGTGTATCTGCTTTGACGGAAGCTTGTGGGCTTACTGTTTCTACAGGCCGACCAGCGGCGGAGCCTCTGTTATTGAGGCCAGTGCTTTGCTGGTCAGTTCCGATACTGGCAGGATCAGGCGGCGTGGCCGTTCTGCTGGCGGTCAGTTGATTGCTTGTGTCCAAGGTTGTTACCTATCGATGCTATGGTATCTAGCTCCTCAGACATCAGTTGTCAGGAATAGTTTCCTGTGATGGATCGCCACAAAGCAATGGTTTAAAAGAACCCAAGACCAACCTGGAAGAGTTGCTCAACTTCACGGATTTTGCGCTTATTGGTCAGGAAGAGAATCACATGATCGCCGGACTCAATTCGGGTGGTATCGTGAGCAATCAGCACCTGATCATTACGAACAATCGCACCAATGGTCGCGCCCTGGGGTAACTCCACTTCCTGAATGGTTTTACCCACCACTTTGGAACTGTGTTCATCGCCATGGGCTATTGCCTCGATCGCTTCAGCAGCGCCTCTGCGCAGTGAGTGAACGTTTACTATATCGCCGCGTCTGACGTGCTTGAGCAGGCTGCCAATCGTGGCCAGTTGTGGAGAAATCGCAATATCAATTTCACCGCCCTGTACCAGGTCCACATAGGCGGGGTTATTGATCAGTGCCATGACCTTACGGGCCCCCAGGCGTTTCGCCAGCATGGAGGACATGACATTGGCTTCATCGTCATTGGTCAGCGCACAGAAGATATCGGTATCTTCGATATTTTCACTGATCAGCAGCTCTTTATCGGAGGCGTTGCCGCAGAAAACCATGGCTTTGGTGAGCGTTTCAGACAGGAACTGGCAACGTTCCATATTGTGCTCAATGATCTTGACCTTGTATTGGTCTTCCACGGCCTGGGCCAGGCGCAGGCCGATATTGCCACCACCGGCAATAATGATGCGCTTGTAGTCATCATCCAGCCGCTGCAGCTCGCCCATCACGGCCCGGATATCTTCACGGGCAGCAATAAAGAAGACTTCATCATCCACCTCGATCACGGTGTTCCCCTTGGGCATGATGGCATTGCCACGGCGGAAAATGGCGGCAACCCGGGTATCCACATTGGGCATGTGTTCACGGATATAACGAAGCTCGTGACCCACCAGCGGGCCGCCATAATAAGCCTTCATGGCCACCAGCTGGACACGACCCTCGGCAAAATCGAGAACCTGAAGGGCTCCGGGACGCTCCAGCAGTCGGTTGATGTAGTTAGTAACCACTTGCTCCGGGCTGATAAGTACATCAATCGGCAGTGCGGCATTGGCAAACAGGCTCTCATTTTTCAGGTAAGCGGCCTGACGGATACGGGCAATTTTGGACGGCGTGTGGAACAGTGTGTAGGCAATCTGGCAGGCCACCATATTCACTTCATCACTGTTGGTGACCGCCACCAGCATATCGGCTTCATCGGCCCCGGCCTGTTTCAGCACCCCGGGAAACGATGCCTTGCCCTGGATGGTTCGTATATCGATTTTATCCTGCAGCTCACGAAGTCGCGTGGTATCGGTATCGACCACGGTAATGTCATTTTCCTCACTGGCCAGGTTTTCTGCCAGTGTGCCACCCACCTGACCGGCACCGAGAATGATAATTTTCATTTAGGAATCCATCTTTACCATCAGGCTGTAAAAAAATCCGTCGCCGCTGTTCACAGAGCTGCCAGAGCCGGGAAAAAGCTGCTTGCCAAACCCGGTATCGTGACCCCATGGACCGTCAATGGACTGCAATCTGGCATCCGGAGTTTCTGACAGGAACTGCTCAATCTGCAGATGGTTTTCCTGAGGCATGATGGAACAGGTGGCGTAGACTAACGTGCCGCCGGGTTTCAACAGGGGCCAGATAGCCTTGAGGATTTTCTGTTGCAGCTGAGCCAGTGCATCAATATCTTCTGCCTTTCTCAGCAGTTTGATATCCGGGTGGCGACGAATAACGCCGGTTGCTGAGCAGGGGGCATCCAGAAGAATGTGGTCGTATGCCTTGCCCGGGAACCAGCTGTCGGGATCCGTCGCGTCACCGCACAGAACATTCGCCGTCAAACCCAGTCTTTGCAGATTTTCAGCCACTCTTTCCAGGCGGACGCTGTCGGCATCCAGTGCATCCACCGTAATATCCGGGTTCAGTTCCAGCAAGTGACAGGTCTTGCCCCCCGGCGCACAGCAGGCATCGAGAATATGATCACCGGGTTTCGCCGATATCAAGGTCGCTGCCAGCTGGGCTGATTCGTCCTGAACACTGGCAGCCCCCTCATGGAACAGTGGCAGTTTATCAACGGCACTGGGCCTGCCCAGGGTGATGGCCTGCGGGGCAATTTTGGACTGTTTCGCCGCGATACAGTCATCCAGCAGCTTTTTCAGGTATCTGGCGGGCTTGATCTTCTGTTCATTAACCCGGAGGGTCATGGGAGGAGGCTGATTGTTACCCGTAAGAATGGCTTGATAATCCTCTGGCCAGGCCCGTTTAATGGTATTGATCAGCCATTTCGGGTGTGACCAGCCGCACACCGGGCTGCGCTCTTCCAGGTCATGCAACTCTTCAACCCGGCGCTGGGCATTTCTGAGAATGCCATTGACCAGGCCCCTGGCCCAGGCCTTACCCATGGTCCGGGTTGCCTGTACCGTCTCACCAATGGCGGCATGGGGAGGAATGCGGGTAAAGAACAGTTGATACAGACCAACCAGAATCAGGTTATGAATGTCCTGCTCTTTTTCTTTCAGGGGTTTCTCGGTGAGAAACTTAAGCCAGGCATCCAGCCGGTGGTAGTAACGGAGTGTGCCATAGGAAAGCTCAGCCAATAATGGCTGGTCTTTTTTCGACAGTTTTTCCTGCAACTGCGGCAATACACTGCTCAGTGATTCGCCCAGAGTTACCCGGGTGATCGCCCGTGCTGCCAGCTGTCGAACAGAAGATTGTTTAGCCATATCAGGTAAAAAAGCGCCTAACTGAATTGTTTTCCGGTGCTGAACATCGCTTTTTTGCTGTTCAGCAGCTCCTGCACCGTCATTGCACGGCTTCCAGCCAACTGCAGCCGTTTAATGCGCAGGGTGCCTTCATGGCAGGCAATATCCAGACCCTCTTTATCAGCCTTGATCAGGGTTCCCGGCGCTTCGGTTGTACCTTCTTCCAGGGCTATTGCTTCCCAGACACGGATGTTCGTGTCATCCAACGCGGTGATCGCCACAGGCCAGGGATTGAATGCCCGAATCTGCCGGTCCAGGGCCTGTGCGGATGTTTGCCAGTCCAGCCGTGCTTCTTCTTTACTCATCTTATGGGCGTAGTTTGCCAGGTTGTCATCCTGTTTTTCCGGATGAATATGGCCAGCGGCAATGTCATCAAGCGACTGAACAAGAGCAGGCTGACCCACTTCAATCAGACGGTCATGAAGGTCCGATGCGGTATCGGTTGGGTGGATGGGGCAAAAAGCTTTCAGCAACATGTCGCCGGTATCCAGTCCGGCGTCCATCTGCATAATGGTGACACCGGACTCAGTGTCACCGGCTTCAATAGCCCGCTGAATCGGCGCTGCTCCGCGCCATCTTGGCAAAATGGAGCCATGCACATTAATACAGCCCAGCTTTGGAGTGTCGAGCACCGCCTGTGGCAGAATCAACCCATAGGCAACCACCACCATCAGATCAGCATCCAGAGCGGCAAGTTCCTGCTGAGCGTCTGCATTTCTCAGGGACTTTGGCTGAAAAACGGGAATATTGTGGGCAACAGCCAGGGATTTGACCGGTGAGGGCATGAGTTTCTGACCACGCCCTGCAGGTCTGTCCGGCTGGCTATAGACGGCGATCACCTGGTGTTGGCTATCCAGAATGGCCTGAAGGTGTGCGCTGGCAAACTCAGGGGTTCCGGCAAAGATAATTCGAAGGCTTTTCATCAGTGTTTTCTTTTGCCAAGCTTTTTCCTGATACGATCCTGTTTCAGGCGGGACAGCGTGTCGATAAACAGTTTTCCTTCCAGGTGATCCAGCTCGTGCTGGACACAGACCGCCGCCAGTCCGTCATAATCCCGTGTGTACTCATTGCCATCGCGATCTAAAGCGGTGAGTCTCACTTGAGCGTAGCGGTCCAGCAGTTCATAAAATCCGGGGACTGACAGACAGCCTTCCTGAAAGTCGGACTTTTCATCGCCGATGGGCTCATAGCCGGGGTTGATAAGCACCTGGGGCTCGTTACCTTCTTCAGAAAGATCCATAACCACGATGCGCTGATGAATATCCACCTGGGTTGCCGCCAGACCCACGCCCTTGGCGTCGTACATGGTCTCCAGCATGTCATCAACGATACGTCGAATGTCGTCATTGACCTCCGCTACAGGTTTGGCAACCGTACGAAGTCTTTGGTCAGGGTATTCAAGTATTTCCAGTAGAGCCATCAGTGATCTCAGGTGAGGCAGTCGATAATGAAGTTTGTTGACCTTTCAGTATATCTGCAAATTCAGTCTGTACCTAGCCGGACTTATTCCGCCTGCCACCAGGTATTGATGATCATGGGGTAATCCGTGGTTACTGCCGGTCGCTTGATATTGCTCTGGAGAGCAAGTCTGACTTTGCCAAAATACCAGAGCGGAATACCGTAGTGATTCCAGAGCAGCACCCGGTCAAGGCTGTGAATAATGGTTTCCAGCTCTTTCTGGCTCTCGGCTCCTGGTATTTTCTCCAGCAGCGCATCAATCACCGGGTTTTTGATACCGGCCAGATTCTGGGTATCGGGTATATCCGCATTACTGGAGTGAAAGTACCTGAATAGCTCACTGCCCAGCGAGAGTCCCAGGGAATAGGCATTACCCATGGTATCAAAATCCAGCTTTCTCACTCGCTGTAAATAGTTACTGATGTCGAGAACCCGGTATTTCAGCTCAATACCGATGCTGGCCAGGTTCTTTTTAAATGGCAAAACAAGCCTGTCCGCCAGATGACTGGAAGTGATCAGCTCAAACGTCAGCGGTTCTTGCTGTTGGTTGACCAGTTTGCCCCCCTTGAACTGCCACCCTGCTTCATTCAGTAGAGCCAGTGCCTGTTGCTGTTGGGCTCTGATCGAACCATCGCCCCGGGTTTTGGGGGATAAAAATGGCTGATGGAACAGGGCATCGGGCAGTTGCGTGCGAAATGGGGCTAACAGCGTCTGTTCATGGGCAGAGGGCAGACCTGAAGCGGCGTATATGGAGTTTGGAAAGTAACTGTTGGCCCGGACATAGGCGTTTTCAAACAGTGTCCGGTTGCTCCACTCGAAATCCAGCAGATAGCCAAGCGCTTTTCTTACCCGAATATCATTAAAGGGAGCCCGGCGGGTGTTGAACACAACCATTGGGCTGCCAATAATCATTTTGGTTGGAATTTCAGCCTTTATCACTTTGCCAGAGATGATATCGGGAAAGTTGTAGGCCCTGGTCCAGTTTTTGGCCATGGGTTCAAAATAGAGACTAAGCGCCCCGGATTTAAAAGCTTCAAAGGCGGTGGTCAGATCCCGATAGAAATAGAGCGTGATCTGATCGAAGTTGTATTTGCCCCGGTTTACCGGCAGATCCTTCCCCCAGTAATCCTTAACCCGGGTAAAGGTAACCGATGACCCTCCTTCCACATGGGTGATTTTGTAGGGGCCGCTGCCCAGTGGCGGCGTCAGTCTGGATTTTCCGTTAAGCCCGTCTTGCCAGTAGTGCGCAGGCAGAACCGGCAGCTCGGCAGCACAGAACAGTTGATCCCGGTTGCCAGACCTCTTGAAGTGAAAGCGAACCCGGTGTTGATCAAGAACCTCAACACGCGCAATAGGCTTAAGCTGAATCTGATATTTGACCGGGCCTTTGGCGCGCAGGTACTCAAAAGAGAACGCAACGTCCTCTGCCGTAATCGAATGGCCATCATGAAAGCGGGCGTTGGGGTGGAGGTTAAAGGTTATCCATTGGCTGTTGTCAGGGTACTCCACTGATTGGGCAATCAGGCCATAAGCAGAGCGGGCTTCATCGCCGGTCGGGCTGTAAGCGCCCGTACCCACCATCAGGGGTTCGTTCAACCCCAGAAAGCCCAAGGTAAAAAATCGCAGCGGTGAGATTTGGGAGATGTGGGTTCCGGTTTGGGAATATGGATTTAACGTATCAAAGACACCAATGGCGGCAATATTCAGTTTGCCTTTTTTCGGGGCGTGAGGATTGACGTAATCGAAGTGCCTGAAGCCTTCCGGGTATTTAAGATCGTCAAATCGTGAGAGTCCGTGTGACTTATGCAGGATGGGCGTTTCTGCTATCACCAGCAAACTGACAACAGAGGCTAACGCTGCCAGAAGCATCAGGCTTTTCTGTTTCAAAGTCGCTCCTTTATCCAAGCCACACCGGGATACTGGCTCAGGAAACTACAACAACAATTAATAGTAGCCTTATTCTTTCTGATCCAGCGCTGAGAATGCAGGGCTATTTATGTGACCTGATCTTGAGAATCAGGTACTAAAGCCGAGAACTAACAGAGAGCCGATTGCCCACAGGCTGAAGCGGTTGATACACTGATTAAACGAAGAAATCTGGTGTGGCAACATACACTCAACAGGCCCTAACTTAAACTAAAAACTATTCAAGGGATCGGGACGACAATGAGACGCTTTGCTCTGGCAGGAATCCTGCTTTGCATGTCTTCACTGGGACTGGCATTCGATAGCCCGGTAAAGGCAGACTCCCCCAGCAGGTACACCGTTGAGAAAGGCGATACCCTCTGGGATATATCCACTACGTTTCTGGACAGCCCCTGGTTATGGCCGGAAATCTGGCACGCTAACCCCCAGATAGCGAATCCCCACCTGATTTACCCTGGCGATGTGGTCAGTCTGGTTTATATCAATGGCCAGCCCAGGCTGATGATTTCCAGTCGCGGGAAGCCAGGTCGAACGATTAAATTAACACCAAAAATCCGGGTGAAGCCCGGAGAGTCAGCAATCCCGGCGATTCCTTTGAGTGCTGTGCAAAGTTATTTAAAGGGCGGTCATGTTTTTTCCAGCGAGGAGCAGCTGAACAACGCACCTTATGTATTTGCTGCGAAAGATGGCAAATTGGCTTCAGGGGCCGGGGATAAAATATACGCACGGGGGGATTTTGCCGGGCACAACCTGCGATTTGATGTCGTCCGCCGTGGTCAGCAGATTGTTGACCCGGAAACCGATGAATTGCTGGGGCTTATTGGTATTGATGTGGGAACCATCAACTTGAGTCGTGTCAGGGAAGGGGTTGCCTCCATGGTCGTGCAGGACAGCAGAATGGAGATGAAACCCGGTGACCGGGTGGTCAGCCAGGATGCCAGCGGACTGGTCACGACGTTTTTTCCAAGAGCGCCGGCTGCGCCTTTAGAAGGCATTGTCACCGCCAGCCTGAACAACACCAAAAAGGTTTCCAAGTTTGATACGGTGGTCATCAACAAAGGAGAACGGGAACGTCTCAGGCAGGGGGATGTCCTGGCCGTCTATCGAAAGACACAGGAAGCCCTGGACCCATTTACCAATGAACAGGTTACTCTGCCATCCGAGAGAATCGGTTTGGTGATGGTTTATCGACCTTTTGAAAAAATGAGCTATGGTATTGTGCTATCAGCTAAAGAGGATATTGAAGTTGGCTATATCCTCCGGAGCCCACAACCATAAGTAACCATTTATTCAAACAACAGCCCGAATGTTTACCGGGTGCTTCATTGGATGTGTGGCTTATTCGGACAGAGCTGTTAATAACCAGAATAAGCCACACAACTCCCGGAAAGAGAATTCAATGATATACACTGATACCGACCAGAAGGACTGGTTACAGCTGCTCCCTTGGCTAACCCTTTCCCTGATTCCGGGGCTGGGACCCATCAAATCCAGCCAGCTTATCGACAAATTTCAACATCCCAGCCAGCTTTTTTCCGCATCATTTAACCAACTGAAGGGTATTATTCCGGAGAAACTGGCCAGTTTGCTGGTCAATGCCCACAGAGACCCATCTATTCAGAAACAGTTGCACCTGACACAGACATGGCTGGAAGCCAGTCAGGCCCATGCCATTGTGACACCGGATTCCCATCTCTATCCCAAAGCGCTGAAAGAGCTGCCTGATGCACCGGTTGTGCTCTACGTCATTGGTAACAGTCAGCTAATCAGTGAGCCACAGCTGGGCGTTGTCGGTAGCCGGAGGCCGACACCCAATGGTCGCCGGGTGGCCCGGGAATTTTGTGAACACTTATCAAGAAGTGGCCTGGTGATTACCAGTGGTATGGCACTGGGTATCGATGCAGCTGCCCACCAGGGCGCACTGGGTTGTTATGGTGCGACAGTTGCCGTGTTGGGTACCGGTGTGGATCAGGTTTATCCGGCAAGGCATGAGGACCTTTATCAGTTGATTGCCAGTCAGGGGGCCATCGTCAGTGAATATCCACTGGGAACGAAACCCTTTGCCGGTAACTTTCCCCGTCGCAATCGTATTCTGTCCGGTTTATCCCTGGGAGTTCTGGTGGTTGAAGCCGCACTGGAAAGCGGCTCGTTAATCTCGGCAAGGTTGGCTGCGGAGCAGGGGCGTGAGGTTTTTGCCATACCGGGGTCGGTGCTGAACCCGTTAAGTCGAGGGTGTCATAAGCTGATCCGAGAAGGTGCGGTGCTGGTAGAAAGTCCTGATGACGTGTTAATTGAACTCGCACCACAGCTCCATGGTGTTATGAATGAATTCTCTCCATCCACTCCCAGTCGCAAAGAGACAGACCCACTGCGGCTTAAAGTTATTGAGGTGATGGGGTTTGACGTTGTCAGTGCAGATCAAATCAGCACACTGTCCGGGATTCCTTTTGCGGAGCTTTCTGTAGTGCTGACCGAAATGGAGCTTGATGGCGTAATAGAGTCCACATCCGGTGGTTTTATTCGTCTTGGCTGATTTGTGAATCAGCGGAAAGGATCGTGCTTTACATTTCCGGGTGTTGCTTCTGAACTTCTCTTGCTAGACTAGCGAACCTTACTGGTGATGCTTCGGAAACTATCAGGAGCCCGTGTGTTACGATTTCGGGCTGACTATCTGGCGAATGCTGAAGCAGTAGACGCTGTTCTCCGACAGCCGTTAACTAGCTGAGAGTTATCTCTGAGAGATGTTTCATGATGGATGTAGATCAGGCAGCCAGAATAATCAGAAACGGCGGTGTCATCGCTTACCCCACAGAAGCCGTATGGGGGTTGGGATGTGACCCCTGGAACCAGCAGGCTGTTTATCGGATTCTTGACATCAAACAGCGGCCGGTTGCAAAAGGGGTCATTCTGATTGGTGCTTCAGAGGATCAGTTTGCCCCGCTACTTAATCCCCTCTCTTGTGAAGAAAGAGCCCGGCTGAAGTCTACCTGGCCAGGTCCTTATACCTGGCTTATTCCAGACCCTGCTGGCTGGGCACCCGACTGGGTCAGAGGGCAGTTTGATACGGTTGCTGTTCGTATCACTGCGCATCCACTGGTGAAAACACTGTGTGAAGCAACAGGGCACCCGATAGTGTCTACGTCAGCAAACCTTGCCGGTAAGGACCCGCTGTTAACGTTTTCAGGTGTAGAGGAAGTGTTTGGCTCACTGCTGGATGGCATTGTTCCCGGCGAAACCGGAGAACAGAAAACACCCTCAAAGATTCAGGACCTGCGTTCGGGGCAGCTGGTAAGGGCTGGCTAATATTACTAAAACTCAGGAATTGTCCCGGAATGTCAGAACCGTCTGTAGATCTCGTAAAGCAATACCTCCTGGATTTGCAGAATCGCATCTGCACCGCGATTGAAGCAGAAGAAACCAGAGGCTCCTTCAGGGAGGATCAGTGGGACTACCTTGGCTCCGGCAACAAGGGGGATGGTGGCGGTAAAGCCAGGGTGCTTGAAGGGGGCACGGTGTTTGAAAAAGCCGGTGTGAATTTTTCCCATGTAACCGGGGATCAGCTGCCTGCCAGCGCCACGGCCCATCGACCACACATGGCTGGCAGAAGTTTTCAGGCCATGGGGGTTTCCCTGGTGATCCATCCGGATAACCCATTTGTGCCAACATCCCATGCCAATGTCCGGATGCTGATCGCCCATAAAGAAGGAGAAGCGCCGATCTGGTGGTTTGGTGGCGGCTATGACCTGACGCCTTACTACGGCTTTGAAGAAGATTGTCAGCACTGGCATCAGGTGGCCAAACAGGCCTGTGATCCTTTTGGTGATGATGTCTACCCCCGCTATAAAAAGTGGTGTGATGAATACTTCTTCCTTAAACACCGCAATGAACCCCGGGGGATTGGCGGACTGTTCTACGATGACCTGAATGAGTGGCCATTTGAGCGCAGTTTTGAATTTATGCAGTCGGTTGGCGACAGCTTTATTGATGCCTATCTGCCCATCGTACAGCGCCGTAAATCCCTGCCTTACTCTGAGCCGCACAAGCGTTTTCAGGAGTACCGCCGTGGCCGTTATGTAGAATTCAACCTGGTATACGACAGGGGTACTTTGTTTGGGCTGCAGTCCGGTGGGCGTACAGAGTCTATCCTTATGTCATTGCCGCCTCATGTACGCTGGGATTACAACTGGAGTCCAGAGCCTGGCAGTGAAGAGGCACGACTGTATGACGAATTTTTAAAACCAAGAGAATGGGCATAAATCAAGAGGGTCTGAATCATGGCTGGGCCAGTAGACACGTATGCAGTAATGGGGAACCCTATTGCCCACAGCAAATCACCGGTCATTCACACACTGTTTGCTGATCAGACTGACCAAAGTCTGCGTTACACCGCCCTGTTGGTTGACGTTGGCGGCTTTAAAAAAGCGATTGATGAATTCTTTGAAAACGGTGATCTGGGGTTAAGTATCACCTTACCCTTTAAGGAAGAGGCGTGGCAGTTAGCGCAGAAGAAAACGTCACGAGCAGAAAAAGCTGGGGCGGTAAACACCTTGTGGCAGGAACATGGCCAGCTGCATGGGGACAACACCGATGGGCTTGGCCTGGTGGCAGATCTCCAGGCAAATAACGGTGTAACCATTAAAGGCGCTCGGGTACTTATTCTGGGGGCCGGTGGTGCCGTGAGAGGGGGGCTTGAGCCCCTGCTGGCCGAGCAACCTGTTGAGGTTGTGATTGCCAATCGAACCCGTAGCAAGGCTGATACGCTGGTTGAACTCTTTACGGATAAAGCCATTTCTGCCTGTGGATTCGACGATATAGAGGGCCGTTTTGACCTGGTGATCAATGGCACCGCTGCCAGCCTGCAGGGAGAGATACCGCCCATACCCGGCCATATTATTGATCAGAACACCTGCTGTTATGACATGATGTACGGTGCCGACGAAACCGTTTTCAATCGCTGGTGTCGTGAGCAGGGGGCAGGTAAAACCATTGACGGGCTTGGTATGCTGGTTGAACAGGCGGCCGAGCAGTTTGCCATTTGGCGTGGTGTCCGTCCTGATACCCGTCAGGTACTTGACCTGTTGCGGAATGAAATGGCCTGACAGGTTCTATACTCCTGAACATGATTCTTTATATTGCCTGTTCTGCTATATGGGATGATTTTCAGGTATTGGATACGTTATGGATAAAGCGCTACCAGTCACAGTGATGCCAGCCAATGTGATCGCCAAAGACCTCTTGCCGGGTGACCTGCTTTTTCAACTGCGCTCAGGTGGTGAAGCCGAATGGGTTATCAGCCGACTCTTTGCGGGTCGGGATGGTGCAGCCATTAATCATGTCGCACTCTACGACGGTGATGGTATGGTTATAGAAGCTGTAATGCCCCGGGTGCAGAAAACCGCTTTGGATGACTTTGTCAGCAGCTCAGTTTTAGACAACCATGGCCGACCGTGTGTCCTGGTCTGTCGGCTGGCATCGAGTTTCTCGGCACTGGTACCGGATGCCCTGGCGTTTGCAGAGCAGCAGCTTTCGGTACCCTATGATCCACACTACCGTCAGAATCAGGAAGAGCACCAGAAAAGCTGGTATTGCAGTGAATTAATTGTCCATGCGTTTCGCCATGCCAATAAAGGCATTTTCCTGTTTGAAGAAACACCCATGAGTTTCCGGGATATGGCAACCGGAGAGCTGATGCCGTTCTGGATTGACCATTATCAAGCCATTGGCCAGAAGATCCCGGAAGGGCTTCCCGGCTCACATCCGGCGCTGCTCTCCTGCTCCGACAAGCTAATGTCCATTAATAGTCTTGGATCACTTCCAGCAAAAAGTTGTCAGGATTTATGCAGCCTGGAGCCTGGGTCAACTCTGGCCTGAACCGTTTTCTGATCAGATCGGCACCAGTTTTAATCTAACCTTATTTTATTTCCTGCCTGATAGACTCCTGTCTTAATTTAATCAGTCAGCGGGTAATCTGTGGCAACCACACAATCCCCCTTATTACTGCTGTTGAAACTTTTCTAAAAAGTGAATGTCTGCGCGCAGAGAGAAAATAATTTTCAGTTTGTGAATGAGGTAGTTCCATGGCACCCGAATTTCCCGCTTTGGCTATTCCTGGCTTTGAGGCTGTCATGCAGGATCTGATGGCGGTGGCTCATGATGTTATGAATCGTGATCCAGATGATGATGACATAATCGATATGCTTCCTGCCGTGCCGCAACATGTTGTCCCCTATATTCCTTCCGCCAGACACCAAAATGCTGCACCCAAAAAACTGGAGGAGTTCAGCATTACCTTGCCTGACGTGCCTGATGATTCTCCCCCTCAGGCTGGTGTTCAGGAGAAAAATGAAAAGCCAGCAGGGGCAGAGGCCCCTGAGAGTTCAACAGAATGTGATCCACCAGATGAGCTTGCTGCACGCCGGAAGAAAAAAACACAGCTGACCGACGCTATTCTCGAATTACGACTTGAGTGCTCGAAAATTGAGCGTACATGGGCAACCTGTGTCCCCCGGGTGGATATCGATTCAAAAGAGGCCCAGGATGTGGTTTGCTACGCCACGGCCATGCGCTGCGGTGCATTGAAAAGGTCACTTGTTGGATACTATGCGGCACAACTGGGAAAACAGGTGGAGATTGTTAATGTACAGGCGGAGGTTGTTAATGCACAGGTGGCAAAGGATCATGGCAGACATGCTAATGGTCAGCAGCCTGTGGCTCAACCTGCAACGAGATTACCCAATAACGTCAGTATTTGCGTGGAAGCAATGAAGGCATTGGAGTTAGCGAAAAATGTAACCGCTGTTTATGATCCGGACAAAGAGCCACTTGAGAGAGATGCCAGGCTGGCAGAAACCATCAAAACCTATGAAGCCTATCAAAAAGTAAAAGGACAGTTGGCCGGCTTACAGGCATCCCTGCAGGCGATGAATGAATGATTGCGTCGATTTTATCAAAGTTATGAAATAGACTGATCAGTTATCTATTCTCATCAGTAGAGCCAGACGGCATCCAGATAGCTTATCGTTACTGCAAGGCTTACCACCCGCTGGCTGAAGGAATCCATGAACGCTTCCCAATCATCATTAACCGACCACTCCCTGGCTCAGACCTTACAGAACGACATTGGCCGGGGTGCCAAATCACTCAATCTTGATTTGTCCCCGGTTCAGGCGGATTTGCTGACCCGCTATGTTCTGCTGCTGAACAAGTGGAATAAAGCCTACAATCTTACCGCCATTCGTGATCCCAGAGAGATGGTCTTCAGGCATATTGTGGATAGTCTGAGTATTGTTCCCCATATTTCCGGTGAGGCGATTCTGGATGTAGGCTCAGGCCCCGGGCTGCCTGGCGTGGTGCTGGCGATTATGTACCCCGATAAACAATTCACGACACTGGACAGCAATGGCAAGAAGACCCGCTTCATGCTTCAGGCAAAACTGGACCTTCAGCTCAATAACCTGGCAGTTGCTAATTCCCGCGTAGAGTCTTTTCAGGTGGATGTGCCTTTTGACGCCATTACTTCACGGGCATTCAGCTCATTGGTTAATATGGTAGATGGTACAAAACACTTATTATCGCCTTCAGGTGTTTATCTGGCCATGAAAGGGCTATATCCTGAAGAAGAATTGAAGGAATTGATGGATCGTCACGAAATTGAGCTGGTTGGCTGTGAGCCTTTAAAGGTACCGGGTACAGACGGCGATCGTCATCTTGTCATTTTGCGTAACAGGCATTGAATGGTATTAAACGGCTGTGGCTAAAATTCTGGCGGTAACCAATCAGAAGGGGGGGGTTGGCAAAACCACTTCCTGCGTTAACCTATCGGCTTCCCTGGCGGCCAGTAAGCAGCGGGTACTGCTTATTGATGTTGACCCCCAGGGGAATGCCACCATGGGCAGCGGAATCGACAAACATGCTCAGCAATGGTCCGTTTACCATGTACTGACCGGGCGCTGTGATATCGAACAGGCAATCCTGCCATCCCGGGATGGCGGTTATGATGTTCTGGGGGCAAACGCCGACCTGACGGCAGCAGAGGTTGAGTTGATGGAGATGGACCGCAAGGAATCCAGACTCCATGAGGCGCTTGCCAGGGTTGAAGATCAGTACGACTTTATCATGATTGACTGCCCTCCCTCTCTGAACATGCTGACCATTAATGCCATGGTGGCTGCCCGTGGGGTGATTATCCCGATGCAGTGCGAATACTATGCACTGGAAGGTCTGACTGCCCTGATGGAAACCATTGCGGGCCTGAGGGAAACCATCAATCCCGACTTGCACATCGAAGGTCTGCTGCGCACCATGTATGACCCGAGGATGACGCTGACCACAGAAGTATCGAGACAGCTCATCAACCATTTTGGTGATCAGGTCTATCGAACCGTGATTCCCCGTAATGTTCGACTTGCCGAGGCACCGAGTCATGGTAAGCCGGTACTGGCCTATGACCGGAACTCCCGTGGTGCGGTGGCTTATCTGGCCCTGGCCGGCGAGCTGGTACGCAAGCATGACATCAAGGGGCTTAACGGCAAGTCGACAAGGAAAACAGGAACTCACTGACCCATGGCGAAACAACGTCTCGGTACTAACTTGAATGCACTGCTGGGAAGCGCCAGGCTACCGGCATCCCTGTCCAATGATCTTGCCGGGCCATCACCGGTCAAAGAGTCACTGGATGGGACAATGAAAGACCTGCCCGTTGAGTTTCTGGTGCGTGGCAAGTACCAGCCCCGCCGAGACATGCACCCTGATGCCCTGGAAGAGCTGGCTGAAAGTATTAAAGAACAGGGCATCATGCAGCCTATCGTGGTTCGTCCGGCCGGGCAGAATCGCTATGAAATCATTGCCGGTGAGCGTCGCTGGCGTGCAGCACAGCTGGCAGGCCTTGCGGACGTTCCTGCCCTGATTCGTGATGTTCCCGATGAAGCTGCCATTGCCATGGCACTGATCGAAAACATCCAGCGGGAAGACCTGAACCCAATTGAAGAAGCGATTGCACTTTCCAGACTGCAAAAAGAGTTCGAACTGACCCAGCAGGAAGTGGCCCAGGCCGTCGGTAAGTCCAGGGCTGCCGTTGCTAATATCTTGCGACTGATGGCCCTGAACCCTGAAGTAAAGAAAATGCTGGAATATGGCGACCTGGAAATGGGCCATGCCAGAGCGTTGCTTTCCCTGGGCGAACTGGATCAGTTAGAAGTAGCCCGAACTGTTACCGCAAAAGGATTGTCTGTGCGTCAGACGGAAGCACTGGTTCGCCGAATCCAGCAGGAAAAGGAAAAAGGCGGAAAAACCGTTAAGCGGCTTGACCCTAATATAAAGCAGCTTGAAGATGAGCTGTCTGAAAAGGTAGGGGCCAGGGTCGCCATTCAGTGCAGTGCCAAAGGAAAAGGCAAGCTGGTCATTTCCTACAATTCACTGGATGAGCTGGATGGCGTGTTGGCCCATATCCAGTAAATACCGCTTTTTTATCTCCTCTGCGCTCTTTCCCGGGGCGCATCCCAAGCATAATACTTGATTATCTCCCAGCTTATACCAGACTGGCTATCTGGTTATCTTCAATGATCGACCTGCGCTTTTTCAAATGGATTACTGTTGATTGAAATTCACAAAAAACGCACTTTGGAAGATTTATTATGAATACCGTCTCTCCTGAGGATCTTACGGCCTTCAAATCGGTTCTTCCCTTTCCCGTTGTGGTTTGCGACCACCTGTCAATGCAGTCTGGCAATGCAGGGGAATTCAATGGTCAGTCGGTCGTGTGCCAAAACCCCACAACACAATTGATCCGCTCCCCACTATGCCAGTGCGATATGCTGTTTCGCGACAATGCCGACATTCAGGAATTAGATACGCTGTTACAGAACAGGGTCATTGATATTTACGCCAAACAAGTCCGCGATATATGCCAAACATCTGTATATGGGCCCCATGATACGGTGTACTGGTATTCGCCACTGTCCGTGCATGACCCAAATATTCTGAAGAAACTGCAATGGTATTTGAGTCAGGATGGGGTTGATATCAATCAGCCCATTGACTTTGCAGGGGAAACCCTGGTGCACCAGTTTTGTAAAGCGAGCTGTATCCTTCGGAGGAATAGTCTGAATCGGCCTCGGTACCCGGTTCATCCAGATACCGTAGTTACCTGGCTTTTGAGTCATGGGGCTTCGCTGACGACGGATCGATTGGGCAATACGCCATTACACACTGCCTGCTCCTCTGGTGCTACCCGGGAGCTTATGGCCATATTGCTGAAGAAAGTCAGGGAAAATCCCGAAATCCTTGATGCATTGAACAACAACGACGAAACAGCCCTGTCTGATGCGTTGAGCTCAACTTCCTGGAATGCTATGGCCGTGCTTTTATTGCGGGCAGGAGCCAGTACCGGTGACGTCGACAATTGTGCCCAATACATTCCGATGACGACAATGATCAAAGATCGCAGGCTTGATAGCGAAAAACTGGGGTTGCTTGCCATTCATGGATTAGATATCAGTAAATTTACCAGTGAAGCATCGCTTTTTGTCCGTAAAATGACTATCAAATCCTTCCGTCGTGATATCGAAGTACTTCTCTACTGGATAAAAGAAGGGTTGGCCCTGAATGGTGTTGATGGTGACGGCCAGTCATTGCTTGGGGTGTGTTTCAGTACCTTCGAAGAATATGAAGATAGCGAAGAAGAAGATGAAGAAGATAGCGGGTTTAGCCTGAAGCTGGAATTGTGCAGTTACGTCCTGAAAGTTGCCTACAAATACCATTTTCCAGAAAACATTGACGCTCTGAAAGGCGTTATTTCGGACACATTGGTGGAAGCCCGGGCAGAGGATATCGGTAGACTGCTAAAAGGCTATCCGGATGTTTTCTATCTTATTGATGATACGGTCGAAATGATTGCCAGCTATTTGAGTGAACACAATAGAGTGAAGCTTGGCGACTTGCTGGCACAAGCCAGGGCTGAGCACCCCGCAGGGATGAGTCTTCGGCCTTTCATCTACCTGCCCTGTGAGCGTGTTATGCAATCGTGCACCGATGCTTTCATGAAACGTATGGAAACTATGTTCTTCGCACCAACCAGTGATTTTATCAGGGTAAGGTTGGAGCCTGACAGACGTCGTTTTGCAAGAACTGATAGTGACGAGGGGATAGACTCTGATATTGAAGACAGTGATGAGGATGAAGATGAAGATTCTCAAGACAATCTCTCAATTAACTATTCAGATATTCGATTGTACGACTGGCTTTTAGAACATCGGCTTAGATCATTGCGGCAACTGCTGCTGTCACACAAAGAACTTCATAAAACGATCTGCAAACATCAACAGGAGCTGGCTTGCGAGTTATCGGTTGAAAATGAACAGCTGCTTAAGAGATTACTTGGTGAAACGGGTTCAGTGGATGAGCCCGGATGATAAATACGCATTATGAACCTCTGGTGGTGTTCCTGATTGCATAATGGCAACGAGTGTTACAAAACCCTTCTGAGCAACAATGGGAGCTTTCTAATATCTCTCTGACTGTTCATTCAATCCTTCATTAATCGTCAGAGTGTCAATTCTGACTGGTATCTACAACAATCTTTATAAACATGGTGTCATCTTTAACGTATCCATGTTCCAGCCTGGAGAGTGCCAGGAGCTGAGGGTTGCCACAGGGAATGTTACTTGGCTTTATTGGTCGTTGAAAAGATGAGGAATTCGGGTCGGGGGAGAAAGCGTCAAACTTGTCATCTACACCATACTGATCGAGGATCATAAAAGTAATTTTGTGTTGAAACGGCCAACGCTGAATAGCATCATAGTCACCTTTCATTAAAGCCAGAAACAAGCTGATATGAGTGCCTTTTCCTGATCCCTCACCATTCAGGTAGACCCTTGCTCGCATTTTATACCCGAATTCGCTGGTACAGAATGGCTGTGAATAGATGGACTCCCGGTTGCGATTGATAGCCTCCATCCGTTTGGCTGCAAATCCATCAATCTTCCATACCAGGGTACCGTTCCAGGATGCTGTTTTGTCCTGTAAGGCATTGACTTTAAGGGTTCCAGCCACCTGAGGCAAAGTAGCGGGATCAACATCCCTGAGTTGACTCATCAATTGAAGTGCATTGGTAATGTCGTTTTTGATATCAGCAATAGCGAGACGATTTTCTTCAGTCTGAGATTCTATATTATTGTAGAGTTGCTTAAAGTCAGGCGGTAACGAGGTACTGGGAGACGTTCTCAGCGCCTGAAGTTTTGCGTTAAATTCCCGGGTAATTTGTTGCATTTGCTGTTTCATTAATTCCATATCTTTATCCAGTGATGCCATCCTGTTTTGGATAGATGGTTGTGGCTTTGTGAGTAGCCATTCCAGCTTTTTTATCTCATCAACAAGCTGATCTATCCTTCGGGCATCCTCTGAACGATCGTGTTGAAGCATTCTTATCCTGTCTTTCAGGGGAATATTTTTACATTTGTCGAGATGACCCTTGATATCGTTATAAGACCCGCGCCATGTACAACCAGTGTTTCCATAGGTGGTGTTTGAAGGGCATTGACTTTGATAAACAAATTTTATTTCCCGGGTTGAATTGGTGTCCGGAAAAAGGGAGTCTTTATCTATAGGGCAACGGTAGTCAGATAAATCACCCGGGGGGAAGTTTGGTTGTTTATACTGCTCATGGTGTACGCAATGACGACACAGCAAATGCCCTTGATAGCATTGGACTATGTCTCCGAGGATGTGATCCCTGCTACAACGTTCTACATTTAGGTACGATGGGGGCAGCTCAGTGATCATCCTGACACCACGGTGGAAAAAAGTGTTGATGAGATCTGGAGGAAGCCCAGAGGAATTATTTGTCGCTGGATTGTCAGGGAGGGCTCTACCAGAAAGCATCGCAGTAAATGACGGAAATGGCTGGGCGGCTTGCATTTGAATTTCCTGTTATCACGTTCAAGCCCCTTGGATCATGAAACAGGATGAAAAGTTTCAGGCAGTAATGTTTTTGTCGTGAAAAATTCCTGAGTCCGGCGCAGCCAATCAAACGGGCGGTGTGTTCATAGACTGGCTCATAAATACTACCTAATATTTTATCAAATCGGTTGTTCTAGGTGATTGTACGTAAAACGACTGTCGCTTATTGATTAAAGTCAAAATTTCTCTATCATGCACCTCTCTTCCACGGACTGACCCAAACGGTCATCCACGGATCAGCAGAATGAATCATCATCGCTGACCGGGAAGTGCGGTTTGAAAATGGGTTGTTTGGATTGAATGAAAAACAATCGGTTGACAAATCAAACTGGTGCGGTAAGATGCGCCTCCGCTGACAGGGCTTGAGAGCAACGTTAGCGAGTTGGAAAGCTTCTTTCTTCTTCTGAAAAATGATCGCTTGACAACGAAAGCCGCCGCGGTAAGATAGGCGGCCTTGCTGATCGGCACTGACTGCTGAATCAGCGATTAAATCACCACGA
>NZ_JBLYNS010000054.1:0-32388 GCF_049310205.1 Endozoicomonas sp. ALC013
GGGCTTATAAAGATAGGATTTCAGCGTCGGACCCAGCGGCAGATCCTGTACCGATTCTGACAACGGTTGTCCGGTATTTTTCCGGTGTTTAACCAGGCGCGAGCGAATAGCGGTACGGGTGCAGGCCTGAAGTGATTGGGGCTGAAAACTAACCGGCTTATTATCCGAATCGATGCTGTCAAACCTGCCGACCGCTGCCATCAGTTCGTCCATTTTGTCAATTCTGCCCATGGCCAAATGCAACGGTGTTCTCCTATTCCAATCTAGCGCCTTATAGTTGGCACCCTCAGCCACCAATACTTGTACTTTCTTGCCCGAACCACTAAATACTGCTTCATGCAGCGGGGTGTATTGTGTAGTTCTTTCCCTGGCTTCAAGATTGGCTCCCTCGGACAGAAGTACCTCCATATACCGCAAGTCGGAGCACTTAGAGATAGCCGCAAGATGCAATGGTGTCCGTTGAAATTCATCAGCAGCCTCAATATTGGCACCTGCGAACAGAAGCTCCCTGGCCGCCTCCAGTCTGTCATGATGTGTAATCGCACACATTAGTGGCGTTGCTTTATCATTATCCCTGGCCTCAATATCGGCTCCCCAAGCCAGAAGTTCTTTCACAACCTTCTGGCTACGGGCTTTGTGCAGCGGAGTTTGACCATAACAATCGCGGGCATTAAGGCAAGCACCTGCAGCCAGAATAACGTTGAGAACTTCCGGGTTTTCCGACATTACCGCACGAAATAGCGGGGTTTTGCCAGACCAGTCCCTGGCCTCAATATCAGCCCCCTGATCCAACATCGCCTTCACCGATCCCAGGTCGCCATTCCCAGCCGCCTTGAGCAGATTTTTGTCCTCCGGGGACAGTTCGTCTGCTGCGCCAAACAGAGCATTTGTAACGACTCTCAACAGTGTCATCATAACGACTTCCACATCGTCCAGTGTTTGGTTAACGCCGGGACAAGACTGCTTTCTGGATCGTCAGCTCCAGCTATTACTGCCAGGAAGACAGTCTCGTGAGGCGTTTAAGTAATGACGACTGAACTTTTTTTCTGTCCGATCGTCTAAATCATTTGTACGGCTTTTTCAGTGCTAATTCTCCAAGCCAGGCATAACAATTTAATGCAGGAGCAATTGCTGCACAGCACAGATTATTACCGGACAGCCTCCCGGAGAGTTTGGCATATTCATTATGCAGGGTGACCGAAAACACGGATTACCAATCCCTATTAACAGCCGTGTGCCGCTGGACATTGAACAATGAAAATTTTGGAGACAGTTTCATGATTAATTCAACCGGTCATCAACCGATCCCTCCATCTGATCCACCTGCCAGGCTCCCGGGATTGGCAGACCACGGGCCATCAAGCCGTTATTCGTCAATTTCCCCTTTTGCCGGAAAGCGTGTCGCCGTTGCCGGGGGCGGCTCTGAACCCATTGAGCCAGCATCATCAACATCTGCAATTGCCATATCTGCACGGAGTCTTGAATCCGGCTTTGCCTCTGACCCACTGCCTGCAAAACAACCGGGTGACTTTGTCAAATGGGGAGAGTTGGACCAGCAAATCAGAGAAAGCCTAACGTTCTTCAATGTGTATGTGTTCGCTATTTATCTGGATCTTCCGTTAAATCAATTATTTAAACTCGAGCAAAAATTTCCGAATCAGCATGATGCAACTACACCTTTTCATCTGCTGGAAGATTTTTTAACTCTGGAAAATCATAAGTTAACCTATGAACAATGGCTCATAGTGCTGGCGAATACCTCAAGACCAGAACTGGTGAAATTGTATTGTGAAAAGTCGGGTGTTGCCATTGACCAGAGTCAGTTCCTGTCTGACTGGCCTGCCTGTGTACAGGCTGCAGATAATGATGCTGCGCTAAATCACAAGCTGAATATTTTCAAGCTGATCAAGATCTTTCAAATAGAAAAACGCCCTTTTTTTTATAATATTCCGACGGCAACATTAGCCTATGCTGCCGGATACCCGGACCTGATGGATGATCAGGATATTAAACAATGCTTTGACGTAGCAAACTTTTATGTAAACACACTCCTGTTTAAGAAAATCCTGGATAAACACGGTGGGAGCATTACCACAAATGAAATAGTTAAAATAATGCACAATCCTGAGATTATGATTATCAGCTGCGCGTACCGCCTCATTGAATCGCTGAAAGGCAACACCATACCTTTTTTCCGCAGCCATAACTTAAGCTGGAATAAGCAGATTGTCGATCTGACATTCCAGGTTTCAGTGCTTGGGATAAACGCTGAACATTTGGGCCGGGCACTGGGGGTACCGTTGCATATCATCCAGAAAATTGTTGATAGAGATTATAACTTGGTAAGCAATCAAGAAATGTTCGATGATTTATTCAATCAAGCAATCCTTTGCTCACCCCGACTCACACCCGGGCACATTATCCATGCACTGCGGGAAGCAGGCAGTGCCAGTGGTTGTCGCGAAGAGTTAGAAAAATGGATAGAAAAGGATAAAAAATCAGACAAAAGGAATACATGTTTACCCTGGCTAAACGAATTCACTCCTGAAGAGTTACCTGAACTCAAACCACTCTATCGGCCGGAAGATGACAACTCTAACGGGATTGTCAGTTCGCAACCGTTGACCCTGGATTTTTTGCGTCACCTACCACTAAGCCATAACTGGTTTTTGATTGGTTTAACCATGGGGCTGTCAGGGGATGAGCTGGAAAGGATTGGTTCCAGAACGATCTTTGAAAACGGTGCGCCAGACAAAAAAAGGCTGAGCCTTGCAGCTCCGGAATTATCCCGGACACTGGTTCTAAAGAGGTTGGAAACAGGTCATCTTTACCAGGCACTGAAGATTCTGGATGATCAGGCAACACTGGCTTACTTTCCAGAGCATTCGGATGACCAGCCTGAAAAAAAATTACCCGGGAAGATCGCTAAAGCCACCAGACTGGGACAATTAATGGCCCGGGTTGTTCCTTATTTCGGTTCGGAAAGCATAAAATTTCTCAACGCTATGATGAGCACAGTTGCAACAAGTCGAATTACTTTCAAATCATTGAAAAGGCCACCCACTGTCAATCCAGCTACTGAATCGCCCCCCCCGAAGTCAGTAAAAACAGAGCCTTCCATTGTTAATGCAAACAACGTCGCCCCGATGCTTGAACGGAGTGTCATCTCCGGCACTGAATATTCCCGGTTGCCTGACACACCACTGGACGGCACTGTATACTGGAATAATTTGGGCGATAAATTTACCCGGGGCATATCACCCGAGGACCAGGTACTGTTTGCCATATATCTGGGATTTCCAATAGCCGATATTGCCAACATTTTAGAAACTGCAAGTCATCAGCAATATGCACAGGCTAACTATTTATCCCTGCCTGTCGTCAATCGACAAGATAAAGCAATCATGGAAAAACTGCTGATAACCCATAAAAAACTGCATACAATGCTGTTGGGTATTTCAAGATTTGATCTGGTTAATTTGCACTGTAAAGATTTTGGTATTGTATTTGACCAGAGTCGGCTCGGGACTCAATCGCCTCCCTTTGTAGAGACTGTTGATGCCAATGCTGAGCTGGATTATCAGCTGGATTTCTTCAAGTTACATAAGATCGTCAAAAAAGATGACTATCAGGTTTGCACAGTTCCGAAGGCAACAATTGCCTTTGCGGCCGGATATCCGGAACTGATGATGGATCAGGATCTGCAATCTATCCCAAAAAGAGTCAACCGATTTTCAACCATGATTTTGATGAAGAGGATTCTGGACAAACAAGGGGGGGTCATGACCACAAATGAGCTGGTAAAAATAATGAGCCACCCTGAGATTATGGCCATCCGTTGTGCACATCGTTTCATTGAGGCCTTAAGAGGTCATCCAGTGACTTTTAGCCTTGTAAATGAAGGCAATTTGTCTAGACAAATGCTTTGTTTGGCTAACGGAATTGCAAAGATCAAGATACCTGCTGACGCCATTGGTAATGCCCTTGGGGTGTCATTGCCAATAATCCAGAGCATTCTCAAGGAATCATTTGTTGATGAAGCCGACCATGATCAGATATACGAACTACTGCTTGCAGCAACTCATTGTCAGCCCGGGCTGCTGACTCCGGCACATATCTTATATGCTCTACGCGAAGCTGCAGGACCCAGACTGGAAGGAAAGTTAAATCGCTACATTGCAATTAACAGAAAGAAATTGTCTTTATTTCTGGAGCCCGTTCTGGAGCCCGGTTCTGAGCAGCCCCCTGTCATCAAACCACTCTATCGCCAGGATGATGACAGCTCTGTCACCACGACCAGTTCACTACCGCTAACCCCGGATTTTCTGCGCCGTTTACCATTGAGCCATAACTGGTTTTTGATTGGTTTAGCCATGGGATTACCCGTGGATGAGTTACGGGAAATGGACCAAAAGACCAGAGATAAAAATAATGAGGTTAAGCAAACGAAGCAGAGCATTGCAGCCTGTTACCTGTCCCATAAACTTGCGGAACTGGGTAAGAGGGGCGTAGAAACAGGTCACCTCTTTCGGGTATTGCACAATTTTGATGATCAGATAGCACTGCATTATTTTCCGGAGCATCTGTCAGCTGCGCCTGAAAAAGAATTACCAGTGGACATTGCTAACGCCATGGAACAGGCACAATCTGCACTCAAGTTGCTCAACACAGTTGATCAAAAAGAGTTGGAAAAAATTCTGTCTGGTTACAATCGTTATAATCAGATGGAACTAGAGTTCTGGATGTAGGCCGGAAATGCCTCCCGTGGAAATCCCCAAGTAAGGCAGGTAGCAACCTGCCCTGCACTTTGACCGCAAGCATATTTTGTGCAGGGTGGTAGAAAAGTTAGATTATAAGGCTCATCACCGGTCATGAGCCTTGGGCATTTAACCGCCATCATCCCTGCCCGCTTAATACAACAACGATCAGAGAACACCCTTGGGGTAAGAACCAAGCACACGGAGGTCATTGGCACGCTCACCCAGCTTCTCCAGCACCTTGCCAACGACAGGGTCATCCTGATGACCTTCAAAATCCACAAAAAACACATAGTTCCAGATGCCGGTTCTGGATGGGCGGGTCTCAACCCGTGTCAGGTCGATATTGTGCACATGGAAAGGCTCAAGAATCGCATGGAGCGCACCCGGCTGGTTGCGCATACTGATGACCACTGACGTTTTGTCATCACCACTGGGTGGAACCGGCTGATTGCCAATGATCAAAAACCGGGTTGAGTTATCAGGACGGTCTTCAATTTTCTCGGCAATTTTTTCCAGACCATACATTTCTGCCGCCATATCACCGGCAATGGCCGCAGAATTCCACTCACCCTTGACCCGCTTCGCTGCTTCTGCGTTGGAGCTGACCGCTACCCGCTCGGCCATGGGCCAGTGGGAGTCCAGCCACTTGCGACACTGGGCAAACGACTGGGCATGGGAGTAGATGCGGGTAATATGATCCCGCCGGGTGTTTTCTGAAATCATCATGTGTTGATGGATGCGCAGTACCACTTCACCACAGATCTTCAGTGAAGAGTCCAGAAAGCTGTCCAGGGTATGACTGACCACACCTTCCGTGGAGTTTTCCACCGGCACCACACCATAGTTGACCGCACCGGCAGCCACTTCCCGGAATACCTCATCAATGGCCGCCATGGGCACGCAAACCGCAGAGTGGCCAAAGTGCTTCAGGGAAGCCTGCTGGGTAAATGTGCCTTCCGGCCCCAGAAAAGCCACCTTGACCGGCTCTTCCAACGCCAGACAGGCGGACATGATTTCACGAAACAGACGGGCCATCTCTTCGTCATTCAAAGGCCCGTCATTTTTCTTCATGATATTACGAAGTACCTGGGCTTCGCGCTCAGGTCGGTAAAACACAGCAGAGGGGTCAGCTTCTGTTTTTACACGGGCCACTTCCCGGGCACATCGCGCACGTTCGCTGATCAGATCAAGGATTTGCTGATCCAGCGAATCAATTTGAATTCGCAACTGCCCCAACTTCTCTTCTGCCATTATCCATACCGCCGTTCAAATTCTTTCATGAAGTCAATAAGAGCAGCCACATGCTGCTCTGGCACTGCATTATAGATACTTGCCCGCATACCGCCTACTGCCTTGTGCCCTTTCAGATAACGAAAGCCTGCCTGTTCGGACTCGGCAAGGAACGTTGCATCCAGCTCCGGGTTGATCAGTGTAAACGGCACATTCATGCGGGAGCGCCACTTTGGGTCCACCGGGTTCTGATAAAAACCGGAGCCATCAATCTGAGCATACAGCTTGTTGGCCTTGCGCTCATTGAGCGCATTGATCGCTGCAAGCCCACCCTGTTTTTTCAGCCATTTAAAGACCAGACCGGCAAGATACCAGGCAAAGGTTGGTGGCGTGTTGTACATGGAATCATTGCCCGCTTGCAGCTTATAGTCCAGCACCGCAGGGCACATCAGGGAACCACGCTCCAACAGGTCTTCACGAACAATCACCACGGTAAGACCGGCCGGACCAATATTCTTCTGGGCACCGGCATAAATAACACCAAACTTGCTGACATCCAGCGGGCCGGACAAGATATTGGAAGACATATCCGCAACCAGCGGCACATCACCCGACTCCGGTATAAATGAAAACTCAAGACCACCGATGGTCTCATTGGGCGTGTAGTGCAAATAAGCGGCATCTTTACTTATCCGCCACTGGTCTTCGGCAGGCATCGCATTAAAGCCCCTGTCCTTGCCATCAGCAACAATATTCACATCCAGGTAGCGCTGGGCTTCTTTAATAGCTGACTGGGCCCAGTAACCACTGTTGACATAGTCAGCAAAAACCTTGTCTCCCTTAAGGTTCAGTGGCACCGCCGCAAACTGCCCCCGGGCTCCCCCTTGCAGAAAAAGCACCTTGTAGTTATCAGGGATCATCAACAGATCACGCAGGTCTTTTTCGGCCCCATGGGCAACCGCGAGAAACTCCTTGCCCCGATGGCTCACTTCCATCACCGAAGCGCCCACATCCTGCCAGTTCATCATCTCATCCCGGGCCTGCTGCAGCACCTCATAGGGAATCGGTGCAGGTCCGGCTGAAAAGTTATAAACCCGATGATCCAGCTGCGCCAGAACATCATTTACACCATCTGTTACACAAGACTTCACAATGACTCCCTAGCCACTAAACGGCGGTTTACCCCGGTCATTACCGACAAACTCTCTGACTCCGGGTGAGTAACTGTATCATGATGAAAAAACGCCAGCACTGGGCTGGCGTTTTTCAAACTATCAGGATTCTACCGTCCCTTCGCTGGCAATGGGATCATCCTGCCCTTCAGTCTCAAGCTCAGGCGCATCCACAGCCTCTGGCTCCTCAACGCGGGCAACACCCACCAGTTTTTCACCCTCAGAGACACGGATCAGCGTAACCCCCTGGGTATTACGACTCAGTGAAGAGACGCCATCAACCCCGGTTCTCACCAGTGTTCCCTGGTCAGAAATCAGCATAATCTGCTCGCCGCTCTTAACCTGGATAGCGCCCACGATTTCACCGTTACGCTCCGTGCACTGCATGGAGATAACCCCCTGACCACCACGGCTGGTGAGTCGGAACTCATCGACGGCAGTTCGTTTACCGTAACCTTTGGCGCTGGCCGTCAGAATCTGGGTATCTTCCTCCGGAATAATCAGAGAGATAATCCGCTGACCTTCAGGCAGTTTCATACCACGGACACCACGAGCTGTCCGGCCCATGGCACGAACGTCAGTCTCCTCAAAGCGAACCGCCTTACCACCATTAGACAGCAGCATTACCTGCTTTTCTCCGGTAGTAATTTCAGCCCCCACCAGAGTATCTCCTTCATCCAGACCCAGGGCGATCAGGCCGGAAGAGCGTGGGCGGGCAAACTGCTCCAGAGGTGTCTTCTTCACCGTACCATTGAGCGTCGCCATAAAGACGAAATGGCCTTCGGTAAACTCTTCCACCGGCAGCATGGCGGTGATTTTCTCATTCTGCTCCAGCGGCAGAATATTAACGATCGGTCGACCCCGGGAGGTTCTGCCAGCCTGGGGGATCTGATAGACCTTCAACCAATAGACCTTACCCTTGCTGGAGAAGCAGAGGATCTGGGTATGGGTGTTAGCCACCAGCATGTGCTCGACATAGTCCTCTTCCTTAACGGAAGCCGCTGACTTGCCACGACCACCACGACGCTGTGCCTGATAGGTATCCAGGGGCGTGGTCTTGGCATAGCCACCGTGGGACAGGGTGACCACCATATCCTCCTCATCAATCAGATCTTCAACCGTCAAGTCACGACGGGAGCTGGTGATCTCGGTACGGCGCTCATCGCCAAACTCATCCCGAACCTGCTCAAGCTCTTCCCTGATGACGGCACGCAGCTTCATTGGGTCACAGAGGATCAGAATCAGCTCGGCAATTTTCTCCAGCAGCTCACGATATTCAGACAGCAGCTTCTCATGCTCAAGACCGGTCAGTCGGTGCAGTCGCATTTCCAGAATGGCCTGAGCCTGAACCGGAGACAGGTAATAAAGCCCATCCCTGAGACCATAAGCCTCAGGCAGATCATCCGGACGACAGGCATCGGCACCGGCACGCTCGGCCATTTCCATCATGTGGCCGGGATTCCAACCCTTGGCAATCAGCTTTTCTTTAGCCTCCGCCGGTGTTGGCGAGTCCTTGATCAGCTGGATAACCGGATCAATGTTGGACAGGGCAACGGCCAGACCTTCCAGAATATGACCACGCTCACGGGCCTTTCTCAGCTCATAAACGGTCCGGCGGGTGACCACCTCACGGCGGTGACGGATAAAGGCTTCCAGGAACTCCTTCAGGTTGAGCAGTTTAGGCTGACCATCCACCAGGGCCACCAGATTGATACCGAACACGGACTCAAGCTGGGTCTGGGCATACAGGTTATTGAGCACCACCTCGGCATTTTCACCACGGCGAAGCTCGATCACCACACGCAGGCCATCTTTGTCAGACTCATCGCGCAGCTCGGAAATACCCTCAATCTTGCGGTCTTTTACCAGCTCGGCAATCTTCTCAATAAGGCGCGCCTTATTCAGCTGATAAGGGATCTCGGTGACAATAATGGTGCTTTTATTTTTCTTTTCATCGTGCTCGATATCGGCCCTGGCACGAATGTAGATGCGACCACGACCGGAGCGATAGGCCTGAAGGATACCAGCCCGGCCATTGATAATCGCCGCGGTAGGGAAGTCAGGACCCGGGATGTACTCCATCAGGTCATCAACCGTCAGCGCTTCATCATCCAGCAGCGCCAGACAGCCATTCACCACCTCGGTCATATTGTGAGGCGGGATATTGGTGGCCATGCCCACCGCGATACCGGCCGAGCCATTCACCAGCAGGTTAGGAACACGGGTGGGTAAAACGGCAGGAATCTGCTCTGTGCCATCGTAGTTAGGCACATAGTCTACGGTTTCCTTGTCGAGATCTGCCAGCAACTGATGGGCAATCTTGTCCATCCGGATTTCCGTATAACGCATCGCTGCGGCGGAGTCACCGTCAATGGAGCCGAAGTTGCCCTGACCATCAACCAGCATGTAGCGCAGGGAAAATGGCTGCGCCATCCGGACAATGGTGTCATAGACCGCAGAGTCGCCGTGGGGATGGTATTTACCGATCACATCCCCGACCACACGGGCAGATTTTTTGTAAGGTTTGTTCCAGTCGTTGCCCAGTTCGCTCATGGCGAACAGTACGCGCCGGTGCACGGGCTTGAGCCCGTCACGTACATCAGGCAGGGCACGACCAACGATGACACTCATGGCGTAGTCCAGATAGGACTGCTTGAGTTCATCTTCAATATTTACCGGGAGAATCTCTTTGGCAATTTCAGTCATGGAAACCCAGTCGTCCTTTTGCTTACGGCCAACAGATAGCGGTCAGCATCCATCCCAGTTCTGTGGACCAGGACACCGATAATAAAGTCTTATCCAAACAGAAAAAATGCTCTTTCCCAGAGCATCTCAATGGAATGATCGCCTAAGGTAATTGATTTTCAAAACCGCGATGTTACCACAATTCATGCCTTATCCGCGAGATACATCAATCACTTTGGGAATATGTTTTTTGCCGGTCCATCAATGGCACAGGGCGGACAACCGCTTTCAGGAAATTGTCAAAAAAGTACCAACTGGGTAAACCTGTGTTTTTTCCTGAACCGGACTAGATTTGAAGTAAGCACTGACGCTTGATACTTAAACTCAACAAAGGATTGTTACCATGCAGATAGGAGAAGAATTCCTCCGTGGAATGGGTATAGACCCGAATGTATATAACAAAGTTTCTGAGCACGTAGACTTGGCAGTTGCTTGTTCACGCAAAGTAAAGCAGGCATGGTTTGAGAATAAATGGTCTGTCGAAGCCAAAAACGAATTAAGGAACCTTGTCAATTATCTGGCTTCTGCAATTGACGATGGTACAGAAGTAAAAGAGGATGTCAAAAAAGCACTTGCCGACCGTGCCCTTCAGAATGCTGAGGCGGTAAGTAACAAAACAAAAGCAACTAAAACAGCACCTGATGAAAAAAATGAGCCTGCCGTTGTAGCGACTAAACCGGTTAAACCAGGTAATCCCGGAAAGCTGGACCCCAGTCGTCTCGCCCCCTATGAAAAAAATAACAGCGGTGACTATTGACAGCCTTAACGTTTTTTATAAACCAGGCCAGTTGAGGGGGTCGATGGAGAGATTACCATCCCACAGGCCTCAGGAGAGTTCAACGTGCAAGTCCATGTCAGCCCGGACAAGGCGGTGTATCTCCCATGGCATGGATGAGTCAGGTACTGCCCCCCGTTACTGAACCTCACCCGGAAAAGGAGATCCCCAATGAACCCCACATCAGCAAGGACTGAAGCAACAACACAGGCCATTGAGCGCTACCTGGCGGACAACCCCGGCAATGAGCCACTGAACACCCTTGGCATGACGGCGGACGGACGGATTGTGCGGTTGGCAGAGCAGGAGGAGGGCCTGCGGCCGGAACTGCACCGGGTGTTTAAACACCAGCTTGGGGCTCTGATACCTCAGATGAAACATTTTGACGATCCCTTCGGAAAACCGGTGCGCAGGGAGCGGATGGTTGAGAGAACTCTGAAGGCTGACGTGCAAACTCTGGGCGATTACCGTGACAGAATCTGGTGGGACCAGCAGATACGAAACCGGCTATCCACTTTGAAGGCAAAGTATGCCACTGAATTTTCCAAACTCGATAAGCTGACCAGATCTCACATCCAAACCTTCACCAAAGATGCGGAAACTACTGGCCCCAACTATCGTTTTGTCAACAACTTTACCCAACACCTCTGGACATTTAAAGATAACCACAAGACCGGGGAGGCTGCCAAGGCGAAAGACTTCTTTATGAGCAATGTGATTATCCATCAGTTTATGCTGAGTTTTGACACGCTCGAGTTGTTACTGGAGCTGCCGGAGGTCATTGAACGGAATTCGATAACTAATAAGAAAACTATCGATACTCTGATACAACATAAAAAAGATTACCGTTCGGATGATTTTCGAACGGCCTTCCTGGAAACGACGGACAACGGCAAGAGCACCGTTAGAGTTGCAAGGGACCTTGGACTGACTATTAAATCAATCAGCGTTACATATAAGGGACAGCCAGTGGACAGCATCAATGACCCGATTGACGGCGAGGATCTGGAGCAAAAGTTTTGTGTGAAGGTCCATGTCAGCCCGGACAAGAAGGTGTACGACTCACCATGAAGCAGGTGAACCACCTGCTGATCGCCGGGTCGGTCACTGCCGTTTATGACGTGCGACTGGTGCCACCCACCATTATCGGGGCCTCGGCACCGGGCTGGATGTAGTGGGTGCTGAAGGCAGTTGGCAGAACAGTAAAACACCGGACAGCGACATAAAGGCTGTATTTGAAGGTTCAGCCTTATCTCTTCTTAATCACATTAAATTCAGTACTGAAGTTCAATTTTTCACTCCCGGGCAACTACAAAACTCAACACTGTGGTCGGCTGCAGGATTAACGGTATAATCCGCAGATATGGCAGCCCTGACTGCCTCAATTACACTGCTTTGACGGATCAGAACAATGCCCGACATGCGCTCAGCCCAAAATGTGGACCTCGGAGAAATCGCCAAGTTTGAAGAACTGGCCAGCCGCTGGTGGGACCCGGACAGTGAGTTCAGGCCACTTCATGAGATCAATCCCCTGCGTCTGAATTATATTGATGAACGTGTTGGACTGGCCGGAAAACAAGTGATTGATATTGGCTGCGGTGGCGGCATTCTGAGTGAGTCCATGGCGCAACGGGGTGCCCATGTCACTGGTATTGATATGGGCGAAGCCCCCCTGTCTGTTGCCCGCCTGCACAGCATGGAAAGTGGTGTTGAGGTGAACTATCGCCGAATTACCGCTGAGGAGCTGGCCGAAGAGATGCCCGGCCAGTTCGATGTGGTGACCTGCCTGGAAATGCTGGAGCACGTTCCCGACCCGGCTTCCGTCATCAAAGCCTGCAGCAAACTCCTGAAACCCGGTGGACAGATCTTTTTTGCCACTATCAACCGCAATCCCAAATCATTCCTGTTTGCCATTATCGGTGCGGAATACATACTCAAACTGCTGCCAAAAGGCACTCATGAGCACAAGAAATTTATCAAGCCCAGTGAACTGACCCGGGACATGAGAAAAGCGGGACTGAATATCCATGACATGACCGGGATGACCTACAATCCATTGACGAAAGTGTACCGGCTTAACCCGAAGGATGTAGACGTCAATTACCTGATTTATGGCTCAAAGTCAGCCACCCCTTAACTGATGGCTCAGTTTCTGGCAACGAGAACCACTGCCATCCGGGAATAACCAAGAGTAACGATGATGAAAGCCATTGAAGGCGTTTTTTTTGATCTGGACGGCACCCTGCTGGACACCGCAGAAGATTTTGTGATTACCGTGAATCAAATGCTGGCAGATCACCAGCACCCGGCAATGGATAGCCATTTGATTCGGCAAAATGTTTCTGCCGGCTCACGGGCGCTGATGAAGCTTGCCTTCAATCTTGCGCCCGGCGATGAGCTGGAACAGAAAAGGGCCCTGTTTCTGCAATACTATGATCGGCATATCCAGGACCACAGTCGTTCATCATTTGCCCGGCCCTACCCCGGCATACTGTCACTGATCGGGGAACTTGAACGTCGGGATATCGCCTGGGGTATTGTCACCAATAAACCCAGACCCTATGCCCTCTCATTGATTCGGCAAATTGGCCTGCTGGAACGAAGTCATGCCATTGTCTGCCCGGAGGATGTCATAAAGCCGAAACCAGACCCGGAAGCCCTCTTTCTTGCCTGCCGACAGTCCGGAAGTTCACCGCAGCTCAGTGTCTATATTGGCGACCATATTCGTGATATCGAAGCTGGAAAACAAGCAGGCATGATCACCGTTGCCGCGCATTATGGCTACATTGCTGAGGGTGAAGATCCTGCACAGTGGGGTGCGGACCTGAATATCGACCATGTCCAGCAGCTGCACCGCTGGTTTGAACAGCACAACTGGCAAATCATCAAAGACAGGTCCCATGCCTGAGAGGCTGTTTGAAAATCGCGCAGCAAACTAAAAACCATGGAGTAACATCATGTTTTCCTACCAGGCTCCGAAAGACCTGCTGAAGGATAAAGTCATACTGGTAACCGGAGCCGGCAGTGGTATCGGCCGGGTCGCCGCCCTTACCTATGCCCGCCACGGTGCCACCGTCATTCTGCTGGGCAGAAGCACTGAAAAACTGGAAGCGGTGTACGATGAAATTGAACTCAATCAGTGGCCGCAACCAGCCATCTATCCACTAAACCTGGAAAGCGCGGGTGATATCGATTTCAGTAATCTGGCTGAAACCATTGAGAACGAATTTGGTCGGCTTGACGGTCTGTTACACAACGCCAGCCTTTTAGGTGAACTGAAACCCATCAGCCAGTTTCCCACAGAAACCTGGCTGCGCATCATGCAGGTTAATCTGAATTCAGCCTTTATCATGACCCGGGAACTGCTGCCCCTGCTCCGCCTGTCAGAAAAGGCGTCGATCATTTTTACCTCGTCCGGCGTGGGTCACCAGGGACGGGCGCACTGGGGAGCCTATAGCGTGTCAAAATTTGCCACTGAGGGTCTGATGCAAATCGTGGCGGATGAGGAAGACGGTATCAGCTCTGTGCGTGCCAACAGCATCAACCCCGGTGGCACCCGTACCTCAATGAGAGCGGCGGCGTTTCCGGGAGAAGACCCGGAAACACTCCCCACACCGGAAGACATAATGCCGGTTTACCTTTACCTGATGGGGGACGAAAGCCGGGACATCAACGGCCTGGCTTTTCATGCCCAGCAGTAACAATGCAGCCACTGGCCCTGACTGAACGTCGGGGCTCAAACAACTGTTTCAACGGCGTTGTCAATAAAAAAGAACTTATTCATCAGTACACTGAGAACAAACACTTCCATAGACTTTATTTCTTTTCGTCTATTCTGATGCGGTCATTCTTATCTCAAATAGAATTATCACAATCAGAATTATGAAAATTCGACGTTTTAAAGAAAAGAAAATGGACATGAAAGTTTTGGCCACTCTATTACTTTCACCATTACTCAGCTTACAGCCCCTCTTTGCTGATAGCGTTGATCAGAAAGCTTTAAACAACGAAGTTATCATTGCCGCAAACTGGCAACAGCATTCCGGGGAATACCGCGCTTACTTTTACCAGAGTTTTAACGGCGCAACCGATCAACTGGAAGCTCTTTTGACAAAAACGCCTGAAGGTAAAAAGCCTGCAATAATCACCGATATTGATGATACTCTGATATCAGGCACCCGTTATTTTACCAGTATGGTTGACACCCATGAATCCCGAAGTATCGAGCGGTCCAGGTTCTGGTGGAATCATCAAGAGACGAAAGCACTGCCAGGGTCCGTTGAATTCCTGCAAAAAGCCAATAGTCTGGGCATTGAAATTTTCTATATCAGCGGCCGTTTTAACGATGTAAAAACCATTACTATTAATAAACTGAAGCAATTGGGTTTTCCGGTCATCAGTGAAATAAATGTGATTCTCCAGGCAGAAAAAAACATTACCCTCAGCAAAGAGGACAAGCGCCAGCAGATCATAACAGCGGGCTACCACCCGATCATGCTGTTTGGTGACCAGCTGGACGATCTTGGTGAGGTAGTTAAAGGCCTCTACCCTGAAAAGAAAAAGTGGGTCAGTCAGCATCAGGATAAACTTGGCAGCCAGTGGTTTATTCTGCCAAACACCGTTTATGGATTCTGGGAAGAAGCCATCAGCAAAGACTACCGAACACTGAGCCCGGCAGAAAAACACCGGGTTCGCATCCGCCAGGTTAACGACACAGAGTTACCAGTGCCTATTCCCGAGAGCTACCGGCAGCATATTATCATGGCCGATCTCTGGGTCAGGAAATCTGCTGATTTCAATGCCACCGCTATTCAAACTTATAACCTGGCCAGCAAGGCTCTTGAAGCCCCTGAAAACCGCTACGCCACTGATCGGGCAATTATTGTTGATATTGATGGCACGCTGATAGACTACCCTCCGAATCATTTAATCCCACCTCTTTGCAAAGCATTCCCTGAACCTGAAGCGAAGATGAGGAACTACGAAAAACAGCTTCAATCCACCTCCATTCCCGGTGCCAGAGAGTTTTTAAACAAAGCGGCAGCCCTGGGTTATGAAATCTTTTATCTAACGGCCCGGGAGCACTCTTCCGGCCGTCCGGGTCATAAAGGGGATGTAGAAAACTTCACCTTAAAACAACTGGCTGCCAATGGATTCCCCAAAGTTACTCAGACCAATTTGCTGAACCGCTCCAAATATTGTCCGGTCAATAAAAAAAGCTGTGATAAGGAGCACCAGCGAAAAGCCATTATGTCCGGAAGGATCAATGGAAAAAAATACGATGTCAGACTGTTTGTCGGTGACCTTCTGGATGACTTTGATTTAAAAGAGCAAGGGTTATCCCCTTTTGACCGGGCTTCCGTTGAAAAAACCAGAAACCTGTACGGAAGAAAATATTTTATTATTCCCAATCCGGTCAACAAAACCTGGATGCGGCATTACTATTCACAGATTGCAGGAAAAGATATTTGCCAGTTGAGTGATCAGGAACGTTCTGATATTCGCAGAAGCTTAATAAAAGATTGGCCTGAAAAAGATCTACATAAAGCGGCACAGCGCTAGAGCACAGCGCTAGAACATGGTTTCAATGTAATTGATGGTTCTTTTATTGCCCCCCAAACTCCGTTCGTCTTGAGCGGAGTCGAAAGGCCTAAACTCCATACCCTGAATACTGTGCCAATCACCCTTCGACCGTGTCAGGGTGAGCGGAGATTGTACACATCAAACTCATCGACCAGGGTTTGTCATTACCATTTAATCAAACTGCCATTTTCCATTCGCAAGACCTGATCCATCTTTCCCAGGGCCGTTCGCTTATGGGTGATCATAATGATGGTACTGTCTTTGAATTGCCCTAAAACGGTATCCATCAATACCTGTTCACTGTGAACATCCAACCCTTCCCCCGGCTCATCCATCACCAGTACCGGGGCCGGTTTCAGCAAAGCCCGGGCAATGGCCAGACGACGCTGCTCTCCACCGGATAAGGCAATACCGCCCTGCCCCAGCCAGACATCCAGCAAATCACCATTATTCTCCCTGGCAGCAACAAGCCTATTCAGACCTGAATCGTTAACAACTGTTAACAGCTGCGCATCCGTTGCTGCTGGTGCAGCCAATAGCAGATTCTCCCTGAGCGTGGCACTGAACACGTGCGTTTTCTGGGGAACAAATGTGATGGCCCGGTAAAGTGCCTGTTCTGACAATTCCTGAATCAGCTGCCCATCCAGTAAAATCCTGCCACCAGAGGGCTCCAATCCACGGTTCAATAACTTGATCAGCGTTGATTTACCGCATCCGGTTTTACCAAGCAGAGCAATATGGCTGCCTGCAGGAATGTGAAGTGACAGCTTATTAATGACTGGCTGATTATTGGCATCGCTGTTATTGACATAGCTACAGGAGACCTCAGTAAACTGAATCTCACCTTTTAATACTTCTCCGGTTGCCTTTTCTGGAAATACAACCACCGGCGACTTCACCACCTGGCGCAAACGACTGGCCGCCTGTCGTGTATGACTGAGAAACTGAAAAGCAACAGGCAATGGCATCAGCGCTTCAAAACTGGCCAGCATTCCAAACACCATCATAACCATAACCGGCCCACTGAACAGGCCTGCACTCATCTCACCACTGGCGATATACAACACCAGTAATGCCGCCGCACCGGAGCTGGAAACAAACAGGGCGGAGCCGAAGCCTTCCATCACTGCCATGCGGGACTGGTCGGCAACCAGTTTCTGTTCCGATTCAGCCATCGTGGTACGGCTACTGGCATCACTGCCATAGATCTGCTGTTCCGCCATACCCTGCAGATAATCCAGTACCTCCTGACGCAAACGTGCCTGCCTGACACCCATTGACTCCCCGGTCCTGCGACCCAGGACATAAAACAGCAACGGCATGGAGATAATCCAGAGCATCATCACCAGCAACACCACCATGGCCACCGCAACACTGAAAAAAGAGATAAACAGTGAAAACAACAGAGCAACACTCACAGCAGACAGCAATGGGCTGACCAGCCTCAGATAGAGCTGATCCAGGGCATCAATATCAGCCACCAGCCGATCAAGCAGCTCACCTTTACGGTACTGTCCGAGCTGCTCTTGGGAGAGCGGAATCAATTTACTGAAAAACCAGCTGCGCAGGCCTGACAACAGCCGGAACGTGGCATCATGGCTGACCAGACGTTCTGCATAGCGGGCAGCGGTACGGGCAATGGAAAAGCCCCGAACGCCTGCCCCCGGAGTAAAGAAGTTAAAGGTCTGGGCCGTGGTAAAGGTCAACCCGGCGATGGCGGTGGCAGTGATAAACCAGCCGGACAGTGAGAGCAGGCTGAGGCTCGCCAGCAGGGTAACGATTGCCAGCAGAATTCCCAATGACAGCATCCCCAGGTGCTGACGGTACAATTTCAGGAAAGGCCACAGGTCATTCATCATCCAGACTCCCCTGATTACGATGCATACTGATAAACTGCTGATACTGAGCACTTTGCCTCGCCAGCGTTGCCGGAGAGCCGTCAGCCACCAGCCTCCCTTTTTCCAGCAGCAGGATCTGATCCATCGCCTTGAGCTGGCTGATTCGATGGGTAATGGTGATGACCGTGCAATCGTCAGGTATGGCATCCAGGGCATCCAGCACCAGGCTCTCACTGACCGAATCCAGGCTGGCTGTCGGTTCATCCAGAATTAATAACCGCACCGGCAATACGAGGGCTCTTGCCAGGGCAATCCGCTGGGCCTGACCAACCGACAGGTTACCGCCCTGCTCTTTAAGGACACTGTCCAGCCCATCCGGCAGGTTTGCCAGAATATCCATACCCTGGGCCCTGGCCAGGGCGTCGAGGCACTGTTCACGGGAAACTGCGCGTCCAAAGGAAATATTGTCATAGACGGAGCCATGGATAATCAATGGCTGCTGGCCCAACCAGGCAATCGCTTTACGCCAGCTGTCAAGCCGGGTATCCGCCAGCGATTGCCCGCCTGCCTTTATTTCACCCCGGTAGTTCCAGAAGCCCATCAGCGTATTGATCAGCGTTGTTTTACCGGCACCGCTGCTGCCAATAATACCGACCCGGGTTCCGGGTTCGATCTTAAACGACAGACGATCCAGTAACAGTGGCTGTCTGTTGTCTGATGCGTTTGTCGGCAGCGGGTTAACTGTGGACTTTATGGTTGCCGACACGGATAGCTCTTTTACCTCCAGAGTCAGCGGCATTGCCTCTGGCAAAGACAACCCGCCATGGTGTGCCTCCGATTCTTTCCGGGATAATATGTCCAGAATCTCTTCCGTCGCACCCACCGCTTTGGCCCTGGCATGATAATAGGTTCCCAGCTCCCGCAGCGGCTGATAATACTCAGGAGCCAGCAGCAACAGAAACAGCCCGGTATACAGTGTCACTTCACCACCAAAGGTAATATGACCCAGAAAACTCATCCCCAGAAACACCGCCACCAACGCAATGGACACCGAAGCAAAAAACTCCAGCACGGTTGATGACAGAAAAGCCAGGCGGAGTACCTGCATGGTCTTAATTCGAAAGTCTTCACTGGCATCGGCTAACTGTGTTTGTGCAAAACTTGTTCGCTGAAAGAGTTTCAGCGTTTCCAACCCTTGCAGCCGATCCAGAAAGAAGCCCCCCAGGCGTGAGAGTGCCTGAAAGTTTTTCCGGTTAGCCTGTGCGGCTTTCATTCCTACCAGAACCATAAAAACCGGAATCAGTGGCGCTGTTCCCAGGAAAATAATGCCCACTACCCAACTTCGTGGGAAAGCAACCACCAGCATAATGGCCGGTAACATTACCGCCAGAGCCATCTGAGGCAGGTATCTGGCAATAAATTCCTGAAGCTCTTCCACCTGTTCAACAACAATTGCCGACCAGCTACCGGCAGGCCGCTCAGCAATCACCAGCGGCCCAAGGCGACGTAACTTATCCAGCAATAGTTTACGCACTTCTACCCGAACACAGGCACCTGCCCGAAAACCACAAAACTCACGCCCCCAGGTGCAGGCACCACGGGCAACAACCAACACCAGAACCCGGAAAAAATCGTCCGTCAGCATCTCCCGGGTGGCCCCCTCCATCACCAGCTGATGGATCATTCCTGCCATGATTGAAGCCTGAATAATCAGCAAGACGCCATTGAGCAAACCCAGGCCCATGGAGATCAGCAGCCAGTGCCGGGCCGACCCGATCTGCCGTAACAACCAGCGATAGGCTTGCTTTTGTGTAGTTTGACTCATCTTTTCAATGTATTTCCCGGACTACTGACCACTGCGGCGCATTGTACATAACTCGATCGGTACTCACCACGAAGACTGGTTTTCAAGTACTTTCGCCCCCTATAATTACGGGTCAAATTTATTTTGTGGTTCAGCTCTTGCTAAAAGAGTGTCCAAAAGGACAGCCTCTTCTGTTATTCAACCATTGGTCACCATGCTTCAAAATATTCGCATCATCCTTATCAATACCTTCCACCCCGGCAACATAGGCTCCGCTGCCCGGGCCATGAAAACCATGGGCCTGAGTGACCTCTGCCTGGTGACACCGCAACGATTTCCCGCACCGGAGGCGGACTCTATGGCGGCCGGCGCCCTGGATGTGCTGGAAAACGCCCGGGTCTTTGACTCACTGGATGAAGCCATTGCCGATTGCGCCCTGGTCATCGGCACCAGTGCCAGAACACGCACCCATTCGTTTTCACGCCCGATGCTGGGGGCTGAAGCGTGTGCGGAGAAACTGCTCTGTGAATCCCGCCAATCACCCGCTGCCCTGGTATTTGGCCAGGAAACCATGGGCCTGACCAACAGCGAACTGGAAAAGTGCCACTTCCATACCAGTATTGATGCAAATCCGGAGTACCCGGTACTTAATGTTGCATCAGCCATTCAGATTCTCTGTTATGAGATCTTCAAGGCGTCGCTGAATAAAGAGAACCACTGGCACGGTGAAACACCGGAACAGGAATACCCTCTGAATCAGGAGCTGGAAAAGTTCTACGAGCACCTGGAAACCACATTGACCGACATCGATTTTATTATTCAACAGCACCCGGGACTGGTCATGACCCGGCTGCGTCGCTTGTTCAACCGTGCCCGCCCCGAAGCCAAAGAGCTGAATATGTTGCGGGGTATTCTGGGAGCCGCCCAGAAAGCATCCGGAAACAGCCGTGACTGAGTGTGCTGTGCATACCGTTGAGGAACTCAACCCCATTGCCTTTCCCCTGGTTAACCGCTTTTTTAAAGAGAACGGGCACAAGGGAAAAGCGTCGAGTGAGGAGCGGGTCTGGGTAGCCCGCTGCGCAAAGGGAAACATTATCGCTGGCCTGAGGGCCAGTCCAAAATCCGACGGTTATCTGCTGAGAAGCGTCCAGGTCGCCAGCAATGCCCAAAGAAAGGGTATTGGCTCGTTCTTTTTGAGCGAAGTCCTGAAGGATCTAAACGCTGTCAACTGCTGGTGCTACCCCTATGCTCACCTTGAACTTTTTTACCAGAGAGCAGGCTTTTTCAGCCCGGAGCCGACCAGTGTACCTTCTGATATCCTGGATCCTTACCTGCGGTACCGGCAACAGGGGCACACTTTCTTATTGATGGCCCGTTGCCCGAAGCAGGCCTGAAATTTCTTCGTCCCGGAGCAATCGATGCTATTTGATCAATATGCAATCCCGGCCTGCCATTAACCAGCACACACCCGCTTTCTATCAGTCGTGAAGCCTCCCGCCGTGAGCAATAACCAGCATCCGCAATAAACATGGAAAGGCGAATCATAAGTAATTTTCGGGTATTATCCGCCTTTTAAATCAATAACAATTCATAGATACGGATATGTTAAATCAGATTTTCAAGATTTCAGGACTACTCAGCATCCTGTTCACTCTGGTCATAACTTCACTGCCTGCAGCGGCAACCATCAATGATGCAGAAGCCATTAACAAGGCAGGTCGCCAGCGAATGCTCAGTCAGAGGATCGCTAAAAGTTACATTATGATTGGCTCCGATGTAAATCCGGATCAAGCGACAGCTGACCTGGATACCAGTATGGCGCTGTTCGAGCAGCAATTTCTTGAACTTATGGATTACGCCCCTGACGATAAGATTCGCAACAGCTTGAATGATGCCGCCATCACCTGGCAGGAGTTCCGTTTAAAAGTCCTTGAGACCCCAACGCGCGAAAAAGCATTGACCATTCTGGCACTGAGTGATGAACTTCTGGCCCGCAGTGAAACCGTGGTTAAAGCCATTACTGAACACGCCGGACATAAAGCCGGTCAACTGGTGAATATTTCCGGCCGACAGCGAATGCTCAGTCAGCGTATCGCCAAACTCTATATTACCCGGGCATGGGGCGTTAAGGATCCGTCGGTTGATCAATCTTTGGATCTGGCCATTGATGAGTTTGGCAGCGCACTGACAACGCTCCGTCAATCAGAGTTGAACTCCAGCGATATCAAACAAAAGCTGGCGAAAGTCCAGAGCCAGTGGGACTTTACCAATGCCGGATTCAAAATCAGTCACCAGGGCCATTTTGTTCCAACCATGGTCTCAGTAACAACCGAATCGATTTTGAAAAAAATGAACGACCTGACCTACGACTATGAACAGCTAATGATAAAATCCAATGGCTGACAGAACATAACCTGCCTCCGGTTAACAACGGAGGCAGTTTCTCCAGTCTCATTGTTTACACTGCTGCCAGTAGCTCTCCATCTCTTCCAGCGTCAGCTGTTCAAAATGTTCCTCATGTTCCGTAGCAAGAGCTTCCATTTTCCGGAACCGATGGTCAAATTTATGGCAGGCCTTACGCAATGCCATATCGGCATCAACACCGAGGTGCCGGGCAAGATTGACACAGGCAAATAACAGGTCACCCACCTCTTCCGAAATCCGCTCCTGACTTTCACTTCTGGCACCACGGATTTCATCCAGCTCTTCGTAGATCTTGTCAAATACCGGCTCTGGCTCCGGCCAGTCAAAACCCACTCTGGCCGCTGCTGCCTGAATTTTTTCAGCACGCTGCAAGGTTGGCAGCATTGTCGGCAAATCATCAGGCATGGCTGAGTGACTCTTTTTGGGGCCTTTCTGTTTTTTTTCTTCGGCCTTTATTTCCTGCCACTTCTGCTTGACCTGTTCAGGCGTCAGCTGTTGCCCGGTAGCAAACGACTCCAGACTTCCATCAGGAAAGACATGGGGATGTCGGCGCAGCAATTTTGCCAATATCCCCTCACTGATGTCGGCAAAGTCAAAAAAGCCGTTTTCTCTGGCCATCTGGGCATGGAAAATCACCTGAAACAGCAGGTCACCCAGCTCTTCTTTCAGGTTGTCGTAATCTTCCTGCTCAATGGCTTCGGCAACTTCGCAGGCCTCTTCCAGTGTATAGGGGGCAATGGTGGCGAAGGTCTGTTTCAGATCCCATGGACAACCATGTTCTCTATCTCTGAGTCTGGCCATCAAAGTAATCAGATCATCAATGGAATGTGACAAACCCGGCTCCTGGAAGAATGTAAACGGATGAAAAAGGAGGGGATTCCCACGCCAGGCGCGGGAATCAGCAGGATAACTTAACTCATTTTACGATGACGAACAGCATCGATAACATTGGGCAACTGACTGACCTTGGCCAGGATACGTCCCAGGCTCTCCAGACTGGGAACTTCCATAGTCAGCAGCATGCTGGCTAAATGCTCTTCCTTGCTGGTCCGGGTCTGCATAGACAGAACATTCACCTTATCGTTAGCCAATACCACGGTAATATCTCTTAACAGGCCCGGGCGGTCATAAGCCGTAATGATAACATCAACCGGGTAACTGTAGTCCGGACGGGTTCCCCAGTTAACTTCTATCAGGCGCTCCGGCTCACGACTGCGCAAAGAGAGCGCCGTGTTACAGTCTTCCCGGTGAATGGTCACGCCACGGCCAACGGTGATATAACCGATGATCGGATCCCCCGGCACCGGCTGGCAGCAACCCGCCATCTGAGTCAGCAGATTACCAACACCATCAATGGTAATGGTGCTGTCCGATAACCGTTCCTGTTGTGGTTTGGTGCGAATTTCAAACGTCTTCTCTTCTTCCGGCGCAACCTGCTTCTGTGCCAGGGAAACCACATGGCGAAGTTTTATGTCACCGGCACCGATACCGGCAAACATATCATCCGGTGACAGGCAGTTAACTGCCTGGGCAAGCTCCGGGTAATTAACACTCTGCAACGCCTGACGTTTAAGCTCCAATTCCAGCAGGCTCTGACCATCGGCGATATTGGCGTCCCGATCCTGCTTTTTGAACCAGCTGGTGATCTTGGCCCGGGCACGACTGGTGGTGACATAACCAAGATCAGGGTTCAGCCAGTCCCGGCTGGGATGGGCATTGGGAGCAGTAAGGATTTCCACCTGATCGCCGGTTTTCAGTTTATGGGTTAACGGGACAATACGACCGGCAACTTTCGCGCCTCTGCAGCGGCTGCCCACTTCTGAGTGAATCCGGTAGGCAAAATCGATCGGGGTGGCTCCTACCGACAGATCAACCACATGCCCATCTTTGGTAAACACATAGATTCGATCTGGCTCGACATCCGCACGCCACTGACCACCCAGCTCACCCAGATCACCAAGGTCTTCATGCCATTCCATTACCTGACGCAGCCAGGAGATTTTTTCCTCGTAGCTGTCACTGCGGCTATTAACGTCAGTGCCCTTGTACTTCCAGTGTGCGCAAACACCCAGCTCTGCTTCCTCATGCATATCATGGGTGCGTATCTGAACTTCAAGGGTTTTGCCTTCAGGGCCAAACACCGCCGTGTGCAGGGAGCGGTAGCCATTCTCTTTCGGAGTGGCAATGTAATCATCAAATTCTTTGGGAATATGATTCCAGAGCGAGTGCACCACCCCCAGGGCCGCATAACAGTCACGGACTTCATTGGTGAGAATACGGACCGCACGAATATCGTAGAGATCACGGAAATCGACGTTTTTCCGTTTCATCTTCCGCCAGATACTGTAGATATGCTTTACCCGGCCACTGACATCCCCCTCAATCCGTGCATCCGACAGCGACGCTTTCAGGGCATCTACGACGTTGGTAATGTATTTCTGGCGATCCAGTCGTTTGCCATCCAGTAGCCTGGCAATTTTCTTATAGTCCTGGGGTTTAAGGTAACGGAAGGAGAGATCTTCCAGCTCCCACTTGATATAACCAATACCCAGCCGATGGGCCAGCGGCGCATAAATTTCAAACACCTCCCTGGCAACCCGCTGACGTTTCTCCTTACTGGCATGCTGAACAGCCCGGATAGCGCAGGTTCGCTCAGCCAGTTTGATCAGGGCAACACGGACATCATCAATAATGGACACCAGCATCTTGCGAACTTTTTCCAGCTGGTCCTGACGATGATCGAGAACCTGCTTTCTCGGGTTCTGGATATTGCTGATGGCCGCCATGCCCTGAACGTCTTTGATCAGACCGGCAACCACCTTGCCAAAATTCTCTTCCACCTGGTCAAGAGAGAGCTTGGTTTCACGGACAGCCCGATAGAGGACCGCAGCAACCAGGGTATCCATATCCAGTTTCAGCTCGGCCAGGATCTCGGCCATTTCCAGACCGGTCCGGAAACACCCTTTTCCCGTAGGCCAGACTGTTTCTTCAGATTCGAGAGACCGCTGCAATGCCAGCAGCTCAGCCTGTTGGGCCAGCTCGCAGGCCTCCCTCAGACTATCCGTATCACCAACGCCGTAACGTTCCTGCAGGCGATTCAGCCAGGCACCCAGGTCGACACTGCCGTCGAAGAGCTGGGGCTGATCCTCTCTGACCTTGACCATCTATTCCATTCCATCTCTTTCTGTAAAAATGATGCCCTGTCTGGCATCGGGCTAGGAGGCTGCCCGAGAATAGCGCCCGTCTGGGCGACCCCGTAGCGAGGACGGCAGAAAATTGAGGATAAAAAGTCGGAAATTTTTAGTGAATAGTGGCTCTATTTGCTAAAAATTTCCGCCTTTTTAGACCAATTTGCTGCCACCGCACGACTGCATGGATGCAGGAGCTAGAGCAACGCAGGAGCAGTTGTCGCGTAGGGCAGTCTATTCTCGGTCAGCCTCCTAGACTACTTCCACAAAGCAGCCATTAACAGGCTACTTTCCAATAAATTACTTTTTGACTATGACCTGACAAAAAGCGCCATGGACTCAACATGAGAAGTTTGCGGAAACATATCCATTACACACAAACGCTCAAGCCTGAAACCATGGGAGACCAGACTGCCGACATCCCTGGCAAGGGTCGCCGGATTGCAGGAAATATACAACAGTCGGTCAGGCAATAAGCAGGCCAGTTGCTCAATCATAAAATCCGCACCGGCCCTGGGGGGGTCGAGAACCACTATATCGTAATGCTCTTTTGCCCAGGGCTCAGTGGTGAAATCACTGGACAGGTCTGCGCAGTGAAAACTTACATTATTCAAACCATTCAGACCGGCATTTCTTGTCGCCTGGGCAACCGAACCCGGTGAACCCTCAACCCCCGTGACATGGCCTGACTTTTTCGCCAGTGGCAGAGAGAAATTACCCAGGCCACAGAACAGGTCAAGCACTTTATCGGATGCCTGCGGACCAAGCCACTGGATAGCCTGCCCAACCATCGCCTGATTAATCACCCGGTTGACCTGGGTAAAGTCCTGTGGCCGGAAGTACAGCTGCACCCCCGATTCAGGCAGCGAGTAATGTAATGCGACGGCGGCATCGTCGTCAGATCTGGCAGGATATAACAGCCGGATGCTCTCTGGACTACCCTGCAGGTACAGCAACAGCTGATGGGCAGAAGCAAACGCTGTCAACAGGGTTTGGTCTTCTTGCGACAGAGGACGAATATGACGCAGCAGTAACCCGCGCCCCTGCTCTGCCAGAAAACACTCCACGTGGGAAATGGCTTCCCGGCCGGTTAACGTTGGCAAAAATGACTTCATCAGTACGGGCATCTCCTGCAAAGGCTCTGCCAGTATGGGGCATTCATTAATGTCACAGATGGCATTACTGCCCTTTTCCCGAAAACCAAGGCTCAGTCTGCCTTTACGCCAGCGGATGGCAAAACGGCAACGGTGGCGATAGCCATAGGGGGGAGAAACCAGTGATTCCTCAATGTGCTCAGGCACAACCCGGGCAAATCGCCTTAACTGATCAAGAACGATGTGCTGCTTGCTGTCAAGCTGCCCTTCATGGGACCAGTACTGCAGGCTGCAGCCTCCGCACTGACGAAAATGGGCGCAGGCAGGCTCACGGCGCTCGGGTGATGCCGACAGCACTTCTGATACACGGGCATTGATAAAACGACGTTTGTCTTCCAGAATCCGGACACGAACGGTTTCGCCCGGCAGTGCACCGTCAATAAAGAGGGTCTTCCCATGGTAGCGGGCAATCCCGCGACCATCATGGGAAAGCCCGTCAATACGCACATCCTCATGAATAATAACAGGGGTTGAGGCAGCACGTTTAAAGCGCATAGAGTACTTCCAACATTCTCTTGAAACCATGGCCCATGGCCGTTTAAAAGCGTAATGTTACCTTGGATATTGAGTACAACAAAACCGGATTCATACCTGCATACATGGAAATTCAATCATGGCCAGAGAAACCGGTGAACGGTTTTCCTATGGCAGAAATACGCCCGTGGAAAGATACCGATCACCACGGTCACAGATAATCGCCACAATGGTGGCCTGCTCTACGCTTTTTGACAGTCTCAGGGCAGCTGCAACGGCTCCCCCTGAAGAAACGCCGCAGAATATGCCTTCTTCCCGGGCCAGCCGCCTCATGCATTCTTCAGCTTCTGTCTGGCCAATATCCATCACCTCATCAACGGCGGAACGGTGAAAAATCGCAGGCAGGTATTCGGGACTCCAACGACGGATGCCTGGTATCTGAGCTCCCTGTTCCGGTTGCAGGCCAACGATCTGAATGGCAGGATTCTTCGCTTTCAGATAACGGGAGGTCCCCATTATCGTCCCGGTAGTACCCATGGAACTGATAAAATGCGTGACCGTACCCTGAGTCTGCTGCCAGATTTCAGGCCCGGTGGTCCCGTAATGCGCCAGGGGATTATCCGGATTGGCAAACTGGTTAAGTACCTTGCCCAGGCCCTGTTGCTGCATTTCCAGCGCTTTATCCCGGGCACCTTCCATGCCATTACTGACCAGAATCAGTTCTGCTCCATAAGCACTCATTGCTGCACGACGCTCGGCGCTCATATTGTCCGGCATAATAAGGATCATTCGATAACCGCGAACGGCCGCTGCCATGGCGAGCGCTATACCGGTATTGCCACTGGTGGCTTCAATTAATGTGTTCCCCGGGCTGATGGCATTGCGGCGTTCCGCCTCGGCGATCATGGACAGGGCTGGTCGATCTTTCACAGAACCGGCCGGATTTTGTCCTTCCAGTTTCAGTAGTATGGTATTTGAACTCTTCCCCTGCATGCGCTGCAGACGAACCAGCGGGGTGTTGCCAATAATCGACTCTATTGTCGGATATTCCATGGACATATAACTTACGTAGACTTTATTATTCCGGAATAATACAGAACAAAAGCCAAACAGGGAAAGGCAGTACCATGAAACAGCACCTTACGGCATTCCGCCAACGGATTCTTCTGCTCGCTTTTCTTCCCGGCATTATTGTTTCCCTGCTGATGGGCGCTGTCTATCTGGTTAAGCGGTATCAGGAACTGGACAACCAGCTCATGGCCAAGGCATTGACTCAGTCTGGACAGCAGGCAGCCGTTGCCTCACTGCTGCTGGATAACACCCGGCATAAAGAACTGCAAGCCCTGATCAGCATGCTGCTGGATGACAGGGATATTCGTGCGGTAAGCCTGGTCGATGAGCAAGGCCGGGAGACTCTTCATGCAGGCCCAAAGCTCACGGCCACCGGAAATTTAGCCTCACTGTTAGAACCTGGCCAGAGCTGGTTCCGGAACGACCAGGTCATCCAGGTTGCCGATCCAATCATCAGCCCGGATACGACCAGAATTGCTGGCTGGCTGATTACCGATTACGCCTATGCAGAAACTCATCTGACCCAATTCCGCTCTCTGGCGTTCAGCATTATTGTTGTCTCCGTGGGGTTATTGGTGGCATTGATCATTAGTCTGAAGCTGGGCCATGGTGTTACCCGCCCCCTGGACCGTATGGCAAGGGTCATTGATCGCATCAAGAATGGCTTCTTCGATACCCGACTGCCGGACAACCGGGGCAGCCTGATGTATGAACTGGAATCGTCTATCAACGTTATGCTCAATGGCCTGCAGAGCAAACATCAGAAGATGACCAGTCATATTGCCCAGTACAATGATGAACTGCGGGAAACACTGGAAACCATTGAAATTCAAAATGTCGAGCTGGATCTCGCCAGAAAGGAAGCACTTGAAGCAAGCAGAAGCAAGAGCGAATTTCTGGCCAATATGAGCCACGAAATCAGAACACCGCTGAATGGCATTATTGGCTTTTCCAACCTGATGCTCAGTTCAAGGCTCACACCGCAACAATACGACTATGTCAGTACCATTGAGAAATCCTCTCAGGGACTGCTGACGATGTTGAATGACATTCTTGATTTTTCCCGTATGGAAGCCGGTAAGCTGGTGCTGGACCCCCAACCCGTCTGCCTGCGGGAGATCGTTGAGGATGTCATGACATTTATGGCACCTGTCGCCTATGGTAAATCGTTGGAAATTGTCCACTTTATCTACGACGATGTTCCTGAACATATCATCATTGACGGACTGCGGTTGAAGCAGATCCTCACCAACCTGATCAGCAACGCCATTAAATTTACCAGTTATGGTTCCGTTGCTGTGCGAGTGATGCTGGATCAGGAAGGCAAACCTGATCAGCAAGAAAGTAATGAGCCCCTGACCCTGAGAGTTTCAGTGGCGGATACCGGCATTGGCCTTACCCGGGAGCAACATCACAAACTGTTCCAGGCTTTTGCCCAGGCAGACTCCGGCAGAACACGCAAGGCGGAGGGAACCGGGCTTGGCCTGTCGATTTGCAAAAACCTGGTTGAGCAAATGGGTGGAGAAATTGGCCTTGAGTCCGATCTGGGTCAGGGGGCAACCTTCTGGTTTACCTTTAAAACAACCCTGAATAACAAAAATGGTGAACCGGCTGTTGCTGATGGTTGTGAGCAGCAAGACCTGGTACCGACACCGCTGCACGGCCAGAAAGTGCTGCTTATCGAACCCCATGAGCTGACCCGGTTATCGATTTTTCACTTACTGGATAAACTGGGTGCAAATATCACCGCAGCAGCCAGCATCCAGCAGGGAATGTCAGCAAACAAGACAAATGTCTCCTACGACTATATTTTCATCAACCCTGATAATATCGAACCGGTTCAGGGAATCACGCAGTTAACAGCCTCTTACAGCAACGCCAGCATTATTGTACTCAGTTCATCAGGAATAACAGGGGCTATGGATCCTGCTCTTCCTGACGGTACTGATACGCTTCTGAAACCCGTTGGACTGAACCGGCTGAAAGCACTGCTGACCCGTATAAACGGGAATCAGGAAGGCAAAAAAATCCAACAACAGATCAACAAATCCCTGAGTATTCTGGTCGTTGATGACAACCCGGTTAACCTGAAATTGCTGAAAACCATTCTTGGCAACCTGGGGCAAGATTTGCAAACCGCAGAAAATGGTTTTGATGCCATTGAACTGTGCAGGCAGTTCACTTTCGACATTATTTTCATGGATGTTCAGATGCCGGTCATTGATGGACTCGAAGCCACAGGGCGAATTCGCAGTGAAATCCCGAACCACCAGCGCACCCCAATTATTGCAGTGACTGCCCATGCGCTGCCCGAGGAGAAAAAGACGCTGTTGCAAAGTGGCTTTGATGACTACCTGAGTAAACCGGTCAGTGAGAAACACGTCATCAGCATGATCAATCAGTGGGCAAAGATGCCTACCGAGACAATAGAGCATAGAGAATATTTTCCGCCATCAAAGCCCGGCATCTCTTTACATCCGGCAATGGATCAATCGGAAAGTCCTGTAGATATCAACCTGGCGACGCAACTGGCTGCCGGAAACCGGGAACTGGCTCAGGAGATGCTGGTGATGATGAAAGAGGGACTTGATGACGATCTTGTAACTCTCAAAGATGGCTGGGCTGCCAATAATTATTCGGCTGTACTGGAACGGGTACACCGATTACACGGTGCCTGTCGTTATTGTGGAGTGCCGGAACTGGAGCGTATTTGCAACCGGCTGGAAACACGACTGAAGAAATACAACACCCTGGAACATCATCAAGTCACCGAAGACTTTCAATTATTGCTTCAGTCCATCACCCGTCTCAATCAGTGGGAAATGGAGAGTCTGGAAACGGCTGAGGAAGCATGATATCACGTTCAAAGCCGTTTATGTGGGTAGTGAATCGGGCGCTATTGTGATGAGCAAGAGAGCTGATTCAGCTCTCCAGTACTACAAAGGCAATCGCATTATCCTGCTCATCAGAAAGACTGAGGTGAAGCCGCTTAACCCCTCTTTGCTGCTGCAATTCAAGGCCATAATCCGATAAAAACAACTCAGGAGCACCTGAGGCATTATTTCTTACCTCTATGTGCCGGAATGACAGTTTTCCGATTCCTGTACCAAACGCTTTGGCAACGGCCTCTTTCGCCGCAAAGCGCTTGGCCAGCCAGGCCGGTGAGGATGAACGCTGCTGCCATTGCAACAGCTCATGGTCCGTGAGAATCCTCCTGGCAAACGCCTCACCCAGCCGACTGAGTGAGCGCTCAATCCGATCAATACGGACAATATCTGTCCCTATTCCAACAATCACTTAAAACGCATTCCGTGCAGCTGCCAACATAAGGGCTTTCATCTCTCGCACCGCTGGTTTCAATCCCGTAAACAGGGCACGGGCAATGATCGAGTGCCCAATATTCAGTTCATTGATACCGGCGATCAACGCAACAGGCTCAACATTCTGATAATTAAGGCCATGGCCGGCATTGACGATCAGCCCCTGTTCCAGACCAAACACCACCGCATTTCTAAGACGGTCAAGCTCATCCTGCATGGCTTCAGCCGTCGAAGCTTCAGCGTAAGCACCGGTATGCAGTTCAATGGCAGGCGCTCCGGCCCTGACAGCGGCCTCAATCTGATCCAGATCAGGATCAATAAACAGCGAGACTTCAATCCCCTGCTTTCCCAGGCGTTCACAGGCGGGAGCCACACTGTCAAACAGGCCTTTCACATCCAGTCCGCCTTCAGTGGTGACTTCTTCCCGCTTCTCCGGAACCAGGCAGACATGTTCAGGTTTGAGCTTTTCCGCAATGCCAACCATTTCATCGGTCACTGCCATCTCCAGATTCATTCTGGTCTGCAGAACGTCACAAATCCGGAATACATCATGGTCCTGAATATGTCGGCGATCCTCGCGCAGGTGCAATGTGATGCCATCTGCCCCGGCCTCTTCAGCTTCAATTGCCGCCTGAACAGGATCAGGATAACGAATCCCCCTGGCCTGCCGGATGGTTGCAATATGATCAATGTTGACACCCAGCAAAATACGCTGATGAGGAATCATAAATACACCTGTTGTAGAAAATGTAGAAAATGGCGCAGTGAATTGTGCGACCGTTATCGGGGTTTGGAGAGTGCGCCATTTTCTACTAATGGCCTCTCCGGTGGCGATTGAGATTTTCTGCTG